>NZ_BAABKK010000027.1:0-32308 GCF_039543785.1 Arthrobacter gyeryongensis | reverse complement strand
CTTTAACATGAACTGCTCCCCGTAAGTCAGAACTGAATTCTCAGTCCAACTTTCGGGGAGCAGTTCACCTTGGCCCCGGCTTTTTAGCGGTCCCGGTTCCATCCTGGCCGCGGCTCCTCACGAATCCGCGTCGGTCATTTCGCTAGGCACGGCCACAATCGCCTGGATTTTGCCGTCGCGCAGGACCGTCAGGAGGAAAGGCTCCCCTATGGCCTGCGAAAACAGGAGTTTCTGAAGGCTCTCGGCACTGGACACAGCCCGAGACTGAGCACTGAGGACCAGGTCGCCGGCGAGCAGTCCTGCCCGCTCCGCCGGAGATCCAACGATGACTTCCACCACCCGCAGCGCTTCCTTCTGGCCTGTCCGGATCACCGCACTCGCGTCCAACGGAATAGGGGTGCTCACCAAGCCAAGGTATGCCCGGCGGACCCGGCCGTCCTTCAGCAAGGCGGCGATGATCCGTTGGGTGGTGGTGTTGATGGGCACCGCGAGTCCGAGGCCCAAACCGGCCACGGCGGTGTTGATTCCCACAATCCGCCCGTTGGTGTCGGCGAGGGCTCCCCCGGAATTGCCGGGGTTCAAGGCTGCGTCGGTCTGGATGACGTCCTCGATGACCCTGCTGTGCCGGCCGGACCTGACGGGGATGGAACGCCCGAGGCCGCTGACGACGCCCGCGGTCACTGATCCTGCCAACCCCAGCGGGTTACCTACAGCGATCACCAATTGGCCGACGTGCAGTGACTCCGCGTTGCCCAATGTGGCGGGCAGCGGCGTGTGGTGCCCGCGGACAATGGCGAGATCGGACAAAGGATCCGCACCGACGAGTTCGACGTCGGAATGGGTTCCGTCGGCGAAGATTGCCCGCCCGGAGCGGAGGCCCGAGACCACGTGGGCGTTGGTCAGCATATAGCCGTCCCCCGTGAACACCACGGCCGACCCACTTCCAATCCTGACCTGGCCGTTCCTGCGGGCGCTGCTCATCTCCAAAGCTGCAACATGCGGCGTGACCGTCTCTGCGACGTGCATCACTGTCCGCGAGTAGGCGTCCAAGGCTTCGTCGTCCGACGGGGCGTCAGGGATGTCCTCGGGAAAAACTTGTTCCGGCAACGTACTCATCGTGCACCTCCTGTAACCGGTGGTGTCTATATCAACGAATACACTGCTCCGGTTAGTCCGTGCTGGCCTACGCCGTGGGTGAACTCTGCCACGCCGTAGATGATCGGGAAACTAGCCCCACAGCGCTTTTCGAAGCAGAGCTTTAA
Source organism: Arthrobacter gyeryongensis (assembly GCF_039543785.1). NCBI lineage: Bacteria > Bacillati > Actinomycetota > Actinomycetes > Micrococcales > Micrococcaceae > Arthrobacter > Arthrobacter gyeryongensis. The sequence goes on along the minus strand of NZ_BAABKK010000027.1, from coordinate 31,046 downwards.
GTTGAAGGATTTCCCCGTCGTCCAGCGTCGCCAGCACTTCGGATTCCGCGTGGCGGGCCGCAACGGCTGCTTGGGCGAGCAACTGGCTCCCCTTCGCCGTCGCAGTTACCGTCTTGGCGCGGCGGTCCTGCTTGCCTGGCGCCCTGGCCACGAGCTTCCGCTTTTCAAGTTCGTCCACCAAAGCGACGATTTGGCTGGGGTCGAGGCTGAGGAAGTCCGCCAATTCCCGTTGGGTGGGCTCCAGTCCGCTGTTGGCCAGGATCAGCACCGAGTACGAACGCTCCTTGAGGTCGAACTCAGCAAGCGCCCGGTTGTTCACGATCGATCCGCCTGCATGGAGCTTGGCCAGCAGGAAACCCACGTCCTGGCTGATCGCAGCGGCGACGAGCCGGTCCTTCGTGGCAGCCTGTTGCTCGTCCTGCGCCTCGATCGTCATAACAAACTCCAATAATCTTCAAAATCAATCGTTGACATTTTCAACTATACGTAATCTCATGGATACAGAACAGCATCCCACGCCGAAGACCTGGATGCACGGGGATCGAACAAAGGAGCAGCGATGAGCCTGTCAGGAAAAGTAGCGATTGTCACCGGAAGCGGCCGGGGACTGGGGCTGGCTTACGCCAGGGAACTTGCCCGCCAGGGCGCCGCGGTGGTCATCAATGACGTCGACGCCGAGGTGGCCGGCGAAGCGGTCCGGTCCATCGAGGCCGACGGCGGCCGGGCAGTCGCCGTCGTCGCTCCCGTGGGCAGCACGGAAGCGGCGAAGCAGCTGGTGGAAGCGGCGGTCACGGAATTCGGCCGCCTGGACATCCTCGTCACCAACGCCGGTATCCTGCGGGACAAGAGCCTGCTGAAGATGACGGACGAAGACTTCGACCTGGTCATCAACGTCCACCTCCGCGGCACCTTCACGTGTGCCCGCGAGGCATTCGGCTACTTCAAGGAGAACGGGATTGCCGGCCGCATCATCGCCATCGGCTCCCCGACAGGGCAGCGCGGCAACTTCGGCCAGACCAACTACGCCGCCGCGAAGGCGGGAATTGTGGGCATGGTCCGGACCTGGGCACTGGAAATGAAGAAGGCCGGCGTCACTGCCAACGCCGTCATCCCGGTGGCCGCGACGGCCATGACCAGGACCATCCCGTACTTCCGCGAAGCGGTGGAGGCGGACGAGCGCAGCGAGGCCATGCCGCACTTCTTCCGCCACGAGCTTGGCTTTGGAACGGCCGACGACGTCTCCGGACTCATTGCCTTCCTCGCCTCCGACGAAGCGGCCGGGATTGCCGGCCAAGCCATCGGCGCCGGTGGAGACCGCCTCCAGCTCTGGACCCACCCCGAAGCCGCCGCCACGGAGTACCGTGAAGGCGGTTGGGGCTACCAGGACCTCGTGGAGAACTTCGGCGCGTTGTTCGGAGACAAGCTGCAGAGCGTCGGTGAGGAATTCCTGCCGCTCCCGGCGGAACTGCAGCCCGAAGCCGCCCCCGCACAGGTGCGCTGACATGGCCGCGCAGCGTTACGAACCGGGCATCAACGCCGCAAAACTTGATGCGATCGACATGCACGTCCATCTCGAAGTGGACGGCCATGGCCACGAATCCCTGCCCCGGGCGCTGTCCGAAGCATCCGCCAAGTACTTCAAGTCCGAGGACCGCTCACCCTCGCTGGACCGGATCGCCGAGGTCTACCGGGAACTGAACATGGCCGCCGTCGTCTTCACCGTGGACGCCCGCACCCAGCTCAAGCACGAGCCCAACAGCATCCCGGAACTGATCGAGGGAGCCGCCAGGAACAACGACGTGCTGATCCCGTTCGGCAGCGTGGATCCCCGCACCGGCACCGAGGCCATCCAGGGCGCCAAGCACCAGGCGATCGACCTGGGCGCCCGCGGCTTCAAGTTCCATCCGAGCCTGCAGGGCTTCGATCCCTCCAACGAACAGTTCTACCCACTCTGGGAGACCCTCCAGGAACTGGGCCTCCCCGCCATTTTCCACACCGGCCAGAACGGCATGGGCGCGGGCCTTCCTGGAGGCTACGGCATCAAGCTCGCCTACTCCAACCCGCTCCTTCTCGACGCCGTGGCCGCCGACTTCCCCGCACTGCAGATCATCATGGCCCACCCCTCGGTGCCTTGGCAGGATGAGGCCAACTCCATCGCCACGCACAAATCCAACGTGTTCATCGATCTCTCCGGCTGGTCCCCCAAATACTTCCCCGAGTCGCTGGTGCGCATGTCCAACTCGGTGCTGCAGGACAAAGTCCTTTTCGGCACGGACTTCCCCCTCATCACGCCGCAGAAATGGCTGGGCGCCTTCGCGGAGCTCCCGCTCAAGGACGACGTCCGTCCCAAGATCCTCAAGGACAACGCCGTGCGGCTGCTCGGATTGGACGGCTGACATGAGCCTGGAAACCCGTGTGGAGACCGCGGTTACGGAACGCCTCTACGACGTCTGCGACTACTACGACGCCGAGTCCCTCCTCACCGAGGAGGAGCGCCGGGTACTGGGCCGGCTGCGCGGCTTCCTGGACCGCGAAGCGAAGCCACTGTTGGCCGACTACTGGGAACGCGGCGAGTTCCCTACGCGGTTGGCCCAGCCGCTCATCGACCTGGACCTGATGGAACCGGCGGAACTGAGTGTTCACAGCCCTGCCCGCGGCATCTACCAAGGCTTCAGGATCTTCGAACTCGCACGCACAGACGCTTCGCTCGCTACCTGGTACACGGCGCAGGCCGGCCTCTTCCGCACGGCCATCCGGGTCGGCGCATCGCCGGAACAACAAGCCAAGTGGATGCCGCGCGTCATCGATTTCTCGCTCAAAGGCGTCTTCTCGCTGACTGAACCGGAATCCGGCTCGGACGTAGCGGGCGGACTCTCCACCACCGCACGGCGCAATCCCGACGGCGACGGCGATGCCTGGGTACTCGATGGCGCCAAGCGCTGGATCGGGGGCGCTTCGACGGCCGATGTCCTCGCGGTGTTCGCCCGGGACGTCGCCGACGGACAGGTCAAGGCGTTCCTCGTGGACCGCGAGGCCGCCGGGGTGACTGTGGAGAAGATCCACCGGAAAACGTCATTGCGGATGATGCAGAACGCCCACATCACGCTCGACGGCGTCCGGGTTCCCGAATCCATGCGCCTGCACAACGTGAACTCCTTCAAGGACGTGGCCGCAATGCTCCGGGCAATGCGCTCCGATGTCGCGTGGATCGCCACCGGCATCCAGGCCGGCGCCTTCGAAGCAGCCCTCCGCTACGTCCGCGAGCGCCAACAGTTTGGCCGCCCGTTGGGTTCCTTCCAGCTGGTCCAGGAAAAGCTGGCCCGGATGCTTGGCAACCTCACCTCAAGCTTGTCCCTCGTGGTCAGGCTGACCGAACAGCAGGCCCGCGGCGTCTACCGCGACCAGGATTCCGCGCTCGCCAAGATGCAAAGCTGCCTGGCCATGCGGGAAACAGTCGCCTTGGCCCGCGAGCTGGGAGGCGGCAACGGAATCACGCTCGAGAGTGATGTTGCCCGGTTTCACGCCGACGCCGAAGCCGTCTACTCCTACGAAGGAACACACGAAATCAACGCCCTGATCGTCGGGCGCGCAGTTACGGGCGAGAGCGCCTTTACCCGCTAACCCACACCCTCTTCACCCGCGACAACCACCAGGAGGCAACAATGCCCAATCTCGTCGTCGACTTCGACAAATTGCTCACCCTCGCCGGAACCGATCTCGGCTTCACCGAATACCGCGAAATCACCCAGGAACAAATCAACAAGTTCGCGGACGCGACCGGAGACGATCAGTGGATCCACGTCGATCCGGAACGCGCCAAGGACGGCCCGTTCGGCGCCCCGATCGCTCACGGCTTCCTCACGCTCTCGCTCATCATCCCGTTCTGGGGCGAGCTGTTCGACGTCGAAGGCGTCACCACCAAAGTGAACTACGGCTTGGACAAGGTCCGTTTCACTTCCCCGGTCAAGGTGGGCGCGCGTATCCGCATGCAGGCCACCATTGCCGAAGTCACCGAGGTCAAGGGCGGCGCCCAGATCAAGGTGTCCAGCACCATCGAAATCGAAGGCCAGGAACGCCCCGCAGTCGTGGCCGAATTCCTCGCCCGTTTCTACAAATAGCGGCTACAAGCCGCTCTCCCCCACCCCTGCTTTAAGGAACAACGATGTCCCAAATATCGCAGCTTCAATCCATGGACGTAGCTACCAAGCGCAAGGAAGCACGCACGGTCATTGCTTCCAGCTACCTGGGTAGCACCATCGAATACTACGACTTCCTTCTGTACGCCACTGCCGCGGCCGTGGTCTTCCCCAAGGTCTTCTTCTCGGGAATGGACGACTGGGTGGGCGTCGTGGCCGCCTACGGAACTTTCGCCGCAGGATACGTTGCGCGTCCCTTGGGTGGAGTCATCTTCGGGCATTTCGGCGACAAGCTGGGTCGCAAGGGAATGCTCATCGTCTCCATGTTGGTCATGGGTTTGGCTTCCGCGCTGATCGGATTGGTCCCGGACGCCTCCGTGGCCGGTCCGTGGGGCGCCGTGATTCTTGTAGTGCTCCGCGTTTTCCAGGGCATCGCTGTGGGCGGCGAGTGGGGCGGAGCCGCCTTGATGGCGTTGGAGCATTCCGAATCGGGGAAGCGCGGCTTCGCTGCCTCGTTCGTCAATGCGGGAGCGCCCTCGGGCGCCGTGCTGGGCACCCTCATGATGGGCGTCTTCTCGGCCTTGCCAAACTCCCAGTTCCTTGCCTGGGGCTGGCGCGTTCCCTTCCTGCTCTCCTTTGTCTTGCTTGCAGTGGGCATGTTCGTCAGGCTCAAAGTATCCGAGAGTCCCATCTTCAAAGCCGCCATTGAACAGGAAAGGGTGGCACGGAACGCGGACGGCCGATCCGCCACGAAGCCCGTCATCCCGCTCCTCCAGGTGCTGCGCCGGCCCAAGACCCTGATCTTCACCATGCTCGCCGGTGCCGCAGGCTTTGCCCTCCAGGTGGTGCTGGCAACGTTCGCGGTCACCTTCGCGGTGTCCAAGGGTGCCGACCGCCAGGGCGTGCTTTACGCCTTCGCGGCTGCTTCCTTCATTTCGATCGCCTTCGTGATCCTTGGCGGCAGGCTCTCCGACAAGTTGGGCCGGAGGCCCGTGATGATCGGCGGACTCGTCCTCTTCATCGCCTATCTGATCCCGATGTTCCAGCTATTGTCCTCGAACAACATCCTCCTGGTCTTCGTCGCCTTCACTGTCGGCCTGATGATCCACTCAACGCTCTTCGGGCCACTGGCCGCATTCGTGTCCGAGCAGTTCGGCACCACCTCCCGTTACACGGGCGCATCGCTCGGTTACCAGCTCGCGACGCTCCTCGGGGCGGGTTTCACGCCGGGGATCGTGGCCCAGATCTTCAAGGACTCGGGCCAGAACACGGGCTCGGTGGTTTTCTATCTGGCTGCGATGTCCGTCGTCTCCATCATTTTCATCCTGTTGACCAGGGAACCGAAAAACAACGATCTGCAGGCCGTCCGGCCTTGAGGCCGGCAAGGGTCGAGCTTGGGAACCAGAAAGGACCGTCATGGAGAATTTTGGCATCGGTTCGTGGCTGCAGCGCCGCCGCCCGAAGTCCGGAAGCAAGATCGCGCTGATCTCCGGAGACCGCCGACTCAGCTATGAAGAATTTGCGGAACGATCGGACAGGCTCGCCAACGCCCTCAAAGCCGGGGGCGTTGCCAAGGGCGACAGGGTGGCCTATCTCGGGGACAATCATCCCGCTTTCCTGGAAACGCTTTTTGCTTGTGGGCAGCTCGGCGCAATCTTCGTGCCCCTCAACACCCGATTAGCGCCGCCGGAGATCAATTTCCAGCTTGAGGACTCCGGTGCCGTTGCGCTGATCCACTCCGCGAGCCTCAACGGCCTTGCGGCCAGCGGCGCGGAAGGCACCCGCGTGAGCCGGCGCGTCGTCGTCGGCGATTCCCTCCCGGGCGAGATCACCGCCTTCGGTAGCACCGGGAGTGAAACCCCGACGGCGGCGGAGGACTATGAGGACGTCGTCGCCTCGGGAGCGCCCCGGCATCTGGACGAGGAAATCGGGCTCGACGACGGCGCAATGATCCTCTACACGTCCGGAACCACGGGACGCCCCAAGGGTGCGTTGCTGACCCACGGCAACATCACCTGGAACTGCATCAACGTCATTGTCGACTTCGATTTCTCTTCCAGCGACGTAGCGCTCATGATCTCGCCGATGTTCCACGTAGCGTCGCTCGACATGGGTGTGTTGCCTACGCTTCTCAAGGGCGGGACCGTGGTCCTGGAGTCGAGGTTCGATCCCCAACGCACCCTTGGGCTCATCGAGCAGCACAGGGCCACCACCATCAGCGGGGTGCCCACCACCTACCAGATGCTCTGCGAGCATCCGGCCTGGCCGACGTCGGACCTTAGCTCCCTCAACAAGCTGACCTGCGGCGGATCGGCAGTTCCCATGCGCGTCCTCGAAGCATACGAGGCGCGCGGACTGCATTTCTCCAACGGCTACGGAATGACCGAGACGGCGCCCGGCGCCACCACGCTGCCCGCCGCCAGGTCCCGCGACAAGGCGGGCTCTTCCGGTCTCCCGCACTTCTTCAGCGATGTCCGGATCGCCGACGTCGCGGGCGGCCTTGCCGAGCAGGGCGCGGTGGGGGAAATCCAGATCCAAGGCCCCAACGTCATCCACGAATACTGGAATCGGCCGGACGCCACTACCGAATCGTATGAAGACCGCGGCTGGTTCAAGTCCGGAGACATGGGCTACAAGGACGCGGACGGATTCGTCTTCGTCTCGGACAGGCTCAAGGACATGATCATCTCGGGCGGCGAGAATATCTACCCGGCCGAAGTGGAACAAGCGATCAGTGAACTGGACGCCGTGGGCAGCGTGGCAGTCATCGGCGTGCCGGACGAGAAGTGGGGAGAGGTGCCACGCGCCGTGGTGGTTCTGCGCGAGGGAGCCTGTTTGACCGAGGACGAACTCAAGGAGCACCTGGCCGGCAGACTGGCCCGCTACAAAATCCCGAAGACTGTGGTGTTCGTGGACGACATGCCGCGAACGGCCAGTGGAAAGATCCGCAAGAGCGAGCTCCGCCGAAGCACCGTTTCCTGAGGGATTCGTTGACTGGGTGCGTGACACATCAGCGTTGCTGGCGTGTCAGCGTCCGGATTCGATAGGGATGCATGACGCGGATCCACCGAGGGATGGTGCGGCGTCAGCGAGGATCGCATCGACGTGGGCCAGTGCCGAAGCCGCCAGACCGTCGTACACCCGAACGAAGATCTTGCGGGCTTCGGCCAATGGCCATTTCTCGGGGAGGAGTTCCGCGGGCAGATCGGGGTCGTTCCAAGGAAAGGCGCGCCAAGCGTCCATCGCCATCGTGCGAACGCGGAAGGCCTCTGCGTCGGTAACAAGGCCGGCCTCCACCTTCTCCACCCATGGACTGTAGCTCTCGATGAAGGGCGCATACTGCTCCGCCAGTTCCTCGGGAGACCATGCGGTGATGAGGTTTTTTCCGCGCAGGGTCTGATCCGCTGTCCGGAAGATGACGTAGTCCTCGACGCCAAAGGACGCGCAGTTTTCTTCCAGCTCCTCGACATGGTCCCGCGGCGATACCCACAGCGCCCCGTAAAGGGGGGCGAATCCCCGCCACCGAAGCCGCGATCGGAACATATCCCGGATTTCCCTGGAGGACTCGGGAACAGAGAAGGCGATCACCGTCCAGGCACCGTCCCAAGCGTTGCTTTGGCTACCGAACAAGCGCACTTGTTCAAATCCGATGCGCAGCCGCGCCCGGGCCCGCCGGGTGAACCGATACCGCGACGTCCTTCCAGCGCTGGACTGTTCCAACACTCCCCTGCTTGCCAAGCGGCTGAGGCCCGTCGCGCAGGCGGAGGGCGATACGCCAAGCGGGGCCGCCAGTGCCGTGATCAATTTGGCGGGAATCCATTCGTCCGTGTTCTGCCAGAAATCGCCGAGCATCGTGGTGAGCAGATGCTGGGTCGAGGAACCCTTCAAGGGGCGCGGAAAATCCACGGGGGCCTCGGGTACCAACCCGGGAGCTGGGGAAGCAGTCGCTGGCGTCACCCGTCCATTCTGTCAGTCCTCGCACCGCAATCATTTATTATGCACTTGTATTGACGGGCGTGGATTAAGTCGCATACTATTTTTGGTACGAGTGATGCAGACCACAATTCTCAGCGGAACTCAGCCCCTGCCGCACTGCGAGCCCCAAGCCCCTTTCACACTCAGGAGATCCGCAATGACCGCTGGTCCCACCGTTCCGCCGACGGCACTGACGCCGTCCGCTGACATCGCCCCTTCAACCACCCACGCCGGCACCGGACATGCCCGCCGTGCTGCCGTCGCGAGCTTCATCGGCAGCACGCTCGAGTACTACGATTTCTTCATCTACGGCTCGGCGTCAGCCCTGATCTTCAACAAGATCTTCTTCCCCGGAATCGACCCGGCACTGGGAACCCTTCTTTCCATGGCGACCATTGGAATCGGATATTTCGTCCGTCCGCTGGCCGCGAGCGTCATCGGACACTTCGGCGACCGCATCGGCCGCCGCCAGATGCTGGTGCTCACCTTGGTCATGATGGGGGTCGCCACGTTCCTCATCGGGTGCCTGCCGCCCACGGCAGCCATCGGCGCTGCCGCCCCTCTCCTCCTGGTTCTGCTGCGTGCCCTGCAGGGCGCTTCCGCCGCCGGAGAATCGGTTGGCGCTGTCACCATGACACTGGAGCACGCACCCAGCAACAAGCGGGCGTTCTACGGGAGTTGGGTCAACACCGGCGCTGTCGCCGGCATCATGCTCGCCTCCCTGGCCTTCCTCGCGGTGTCTCTGCTTCCGCAGGCTGAATTGCTGAGCTGGGGCTGGCGCTTGCCATTCCTCGCGAGCATTATTGTCGTGGCCGTGGGCCTGTACATCCGGCTTCGCCTTCCCGAGTCCGAGGTGTTCGAATCGGCAAAGGAATCCGAGAGCTCCAAGGAACTTCCGCTGAAAGTCGTCCTGCGGGACCACTGGACCACCATCATCAAGGTCATCTTCTTTGGCCTATGGAGTGTCGTCTCCTCGATCTTCGCGGCCTTCGCGCTTGCCTACTCTGGAAAGTTCGGGATCCCCGCCGCCCTCATGCTCACCGTCACCATCGTGACCGCGGCCCTCGGGATCGTCGTCCAGCCATACGCAGGCATCCTCGCCGACAGAATCGGCCGCAAGCCCGTGTTCATCGCCGGCAACATCATCTGCGCCGCATCGGCCTTCGCATTCTTCTGGTCAATCAGCGCCGGCTCGATCGCGCTGATCTTCGTCACGGCCATCATGTTCATGACGGTCGGTTATGGCTTGGTCAATCCGCTCGGCCCCTCGATGACGGCCGAGATGTTCGAAACCCGGATCCGATACACGGGTGCAGCAACAGCCTCGCAGCTCGGGTTGATTGTCACCGGATTCGCGCCGACCATCGCAGCCGCAATTGTGCAACCCGGCCCCAACGGCTGGGTGCCCGTCGCCGCTTTCACCGCCGGCTGCTGCCTCGTCTCCGCCGCAGTGACGGCCATTTGGGTCAAAGAGACCTACAAAGTACCCACCGAAGCGCTGGGCAAGAAGACCTCCAGTCCGTCTTAAGCTTCCCCGGAGGAGGTACGGCTTCGTGCCTCCTCCGCGGGCCGAACTCCCTCAACCCAAAGGACCGCCTACGTGAGCCCGTTCCCCGTACTCATCGAGACCGACGTCGAAACCCGCATGACCGATGGCACAGTCCTGCGGTCAACCGTCTACCGCCCCGCGGACGACGGCGGCGGACGGTTTCCGGTCCTGCTCACCAGAACTCCTTATGGCAGGGACCTCGCGGTGAATTCCGCCTATTTCAACCCCGCAACCGTAGCGGCCGAGGGCTATGGAGTGATTCTCCAGGACTGCCGTGGCCGGTTCGGCTCGGACGGCATCTTCACTCCCTCAATCAACGAAGCCTCCGACGGCGCGGAAACCGTTGCCTGGGCCGCCGGGCTGCCGTGGTCCGACGGCAGCGTCGGAATGTGGGGCCGTTCCTATTTTGCCGAGACCCAATGGCGCGCCGCATCGTTGTCCCCGGGCGCCCTGCGTGCCCTGGCGCTCGGCATTTCGGCCGGAGGAAACGCCAACAACGGTGCCCTATACCGGGGTGGAGCCCACGAGCTCGGGAGCAGGCTTGGCTGGGGCCACGCCTCAATCTCCGTCAACGAACTGCTCCGCGAGTTCGACGAAGACCCCGGGCGCCGGGAAAAGGAACTCGAATCCTGGCTCGATCTTGACCGCGGCTTCGCCGATGGATCGCTCTTCGACACACTTCCGCTGCGCAGGCTCTCCCCGAAACTCGGAACTTTCATGAATTCCCATGTGCTGCCGTCCGCGGGTGAGGATCCGGGCAGCCGCTTCACCAAACTGTGGGACGCCGCATCGGCGGTGCCCGTCCCGCTGCCTACCCTGCACATCGGCGGCTGGTTCGACATCTTCGCACCCAACACCCTCGAACAGTACGGAAAGCAGCTCGAGTTGAGCCGGGTCCAAGGCTCCCCCCGGCCCCGCCTCATCGTCGGCCCCTGGACCCACACGAACTTCACCGGCGCCTACCCGGACATCAACTTCGGGATCGCCGCGGCGTCAGGGATGATGAACGGTTTGGGCGACTTGTCGCGGATCCACACCGACTGGTTCGACGCCGTCCTCAAGAACCGGCCGGAGCGCCTTCGCCGCGTTCCCGCGGTGTTGCTCTACTTCATGGGCGAGAACCAGTGGCGCGGCTTCGAGGAACTCCCGGTTCCAACCAGCGAACGATCATGGTACTTCGGACGTGACGGCTCCCTCGCCCCCGGGCCCGAAGCAGACGGCATTGCCGAATACGACTACGATCCCCTCCACCCTGTGCCCACAGTGGGAGGAGCCACGATGATCCACGGCACCTTCCCTGCGGGACCCGCGCGGCAGGAAACCGTCGAAGAGCGTGAAGATGTCCTGGTCTTCACCAGCGAAGCCTTCACCGAGCCCCTGACCCTGTTCGGAGAAGTGCAGGCCAGTTTTTTCGCCTCCACTTCCGCCGTCGACACGGATTTCGTGGTGCGTCTTTGCCGGGTAGCTGCCGACGGAACATCCATTTCGCTGGCGGACGGAATCGTCCGGGCCTCCTGGCGGGACAGCTATGCGGAGACTGGACGCTACGCTCCTGGCCACGTGCCTTCCCTGGTAGAGCCGGGCAGCATCCACGAATACACGGTGAGCCTGTGGCAGACCGCGTACACTTTCGCACCCGGCGAACGACTCCGGGTGCAAGTCACCTCCAGCTGCCATCCGCGCTGGGACAGGAACCTGAACACTGGCAAGCGCGCCTACGACTCCGACGAGACCATCGTTGCCCGGCAAAGCATCCACTTCGGTGAGCTGCACCCGAGCCGCCTGATCGCGGGCATACTGTGACCGCCGACCGGACGGCGGCGCCCGGACTGTCTTTCTTCGCCGAAGTCTCTGTCGACGTCGGGCCGCCGGTCGACGTCGGGACCACGCCGGAGGGGCACCGCCGGATTGTGCCGATCACCGGAGGGTCTTTCCACGGCTCCCGTGTCACCGGCAAGGTCCTCCCTGGCGGTGCCGACTACCAGATACTGCGCAGCCGGGAGCTCACCGAACTGGATGCCCGCTATGCCTTGGAAACGGACGCTGGACTGCGCATCTACGTCCACAACACGGCGCTCCGCCACGGCACGGAAGAGGACATCGAGCGACTGAACCGCGGCGAGCATGTCGACCCCGATCGCATCTACTTTCGCTGCTGGCCGCGTCTGACCAGTTCTGCGCCTGAACTCGCTTGGCTCAACAACCGTTTGGCTATCGGAACCGCCGAACGCCATCCCGACCGGGTGGTCGTGCGGATCTTTCTGATCGACTAACAGCACCGTCGACGGCGACCGTGAATGCCGCCGTCGTGACCTACTTTGAGCTGGTTAACAACGCCAATCGACGGACCGGAACGGCGGTCGCGTAGGGATCCCCGAAAACAAGTAGGGACTACTCAAGACAGCAATCGACCGCAGTCCTACTGTGTCGGACAGCGTCCATGCCACAAGAGATGGGCGGATTGCAACGACTGGGCCCGGACTGGCGAGGGGCCACAGCCAAAGAAGCAAGGGGGCTTGCTGAATGGACTACCCGCTTCTCACGAACCGGGGTAGGTGCATCGCCTACGCAAACGATCAGGAGAAAGACCGACTCCTTACCAGGCCCGCCCTCCCAGCCTAGGCAGACGGGGCGAAGGCCTTTCGCAGCACAATGCCGGACCCAGCCGACGGGCTGAGATTGGGGAGAACGTGGACGGGCAACAATGGATATGGGTCGTAATGGTCCTTGTCGGAGCCGCTTTGGTAGCCGTTGTGATGGTCTTTGGCCACCAGCGGCGCAGGCTGGTTGACAGCAAACGCCTCGCAAGACATCGCGACGGGGAACCCGGGAGTCCCACGGACAACGTCGACAGCCCGGATGACGAGCCTGCGGCCCGGAGTCCCCACCACTAGGACGGCCCGGGTGCCCGCCACCCACATCCACAAGTAGGTGACACTCACCAAAATACTGTCGTTCCCACACGGCGGCTTGAGTGGCGGCTACCTGTCTTTCGGCCCTGCCACCCGGTTTCTTCCGGGTCTCCTGTGCATCCAGTAGCGGAGCGATCCCCTGCGTGGAAACGGGTGGGGCTGACAGGCTAGTCGCGAACTTGACCGGCGTGTACAGTCGATCTTCGCAGCCCCTTCCGGTGTCACCGACCGGGTCCGAGGAGTAAGGAGTGACTGTGACGCTGCCTGCAGTCGACAAACGCGAACAGCCGGAAGGCGAGCACGGAAGCCCATCCCGTGCTTTCGCGTCGAAGTCTGCCGCCGGTCTCATCGTCGGCCTAGCCCTCGTTGCACTGTTCGCACTCGTGCGGGTGCTGGCACCATCCACGCCGGAAGTCTTTGCGCTTCCCAACGCCGCCCGCGACTTTGCCACGCTGTCGATCAGCGTTGTCATCGAGTCCCTGCCGTTCGTCTTCCTCGGGATTGTCCTCTCGATCGCCGTCCAGATCTGGCTGCCGGAGGGCCTGCTGCTCCGCCGCCTGCCCCGGAGCCCGGTGTTGCGGAGGCTGGTCCTCTCGCTCCTAGGAATGCTGCTGCCTGTTTGCGAGTGCGGCAATGTTCCGCTGGCGCGTGGTCTGGTGGTCAACGGCCTCAGCGTTGCGGAATCGATGACCTTCCTGTTCGCGGCACCCATCCTGAACCCCGTCACCATCGTCACCACCGCGCAGGCGTTTGGATGGGACAACGGCATCCTGGCCTCCCGCGTCCTGGGCGGTTTCCTCATCGCCAACCTTGTCGGCTGGATCTACAGCCGGCATCCGCGGCCCGGGGAGCTGCTGACCGCCCGGTTCCAGGAAACCTGTTCGGTGGCAGACCACCACGCCGGCTCGGCCGGGAGGATCAGGCGCAGCGTGCAGATGTTCTCGCAGGAGACGCGCGCAATGATGCCTGCCCTCTTCGTTGGTGCGGGCATGGCGGGGCTGATCCAGGTTGCCGTTTCCCGGGAAGTGCTGGTGGCCCTGGGCGGCAACCCGGTCTGGTCTGTCCTGGCGTTGATGTTGCTGGCCTTCGTCGTCGCGATCTGCTCAAACGTGGATGCCTTCTTTATCCTGTCGTTCGGAGCAACCTTCATGCCGGGAGGCATCGTGGCTTTCCTCGTCTTCGGGCCCATGATCGACGTGAAAATGCTCGCCCTGATGCGCACCACGTTCACTGCGAAGACCCTCCTTCAGCTCAGCTTGCTGGTGGCGCTTTGCGCCGCGGTCCTCGGATTGGCGGTCAACTATGGTCATTAGGCGGCTCGTGGGCCGCTGGCAGGGCGTGGTCCTCAGCCTGATCGGCCTGATCGCGACAGTCTGGCTGGGCTTGTCAGGGCAGCTTGCCTTGTATATCCATCCACGGTATTTCGTGTTCACGGTCATCATGGCCGTGATCGCAGGAGTGCTTGCCCTGGCGGCCTTCGCCTTTGCTCCCACTACCCAGGACGCGCACGCGCACGACAACGGGCACGAGCACGAGCACGGCGATGAGGCCGGTTCGCGATGGGGCTGGCTGTGGCCGGTCGGGAGCGTGCTGACCATCATCGCCGCCGTCGTCGCCTTGCTGATCCTGCCGCCGTCGACCCTCACTACTGCCACTGTCGCACAGCGGGACCTCAACGGCTCAGCATCCGCCCTCACCCTGAAAGCACCCGCGCTGCCGGACAAGGGAGACTACTCCGCGTTCACGGTGAGGGACTGGGCATCATTGCTTCGGTCCGGCGCTGGGCAGGACTTTTTTGCCGACAAGACTGCCACCGTGACAGGGTTCATCAGTGCGGACAAGACAGATCCAAACGTCTTTTTCGTGACCCGTTTTGTGGTGACCTGCTGCGCCGTTGATGCCCAGCCGATTGGCGTTCCCGTTTATCACCCCGGTTGGCAAAACGAATACAAAGCGGACAGCTGGGTCACGGTCACCAGCAGCTTTCGCGCCAACCCCAACGCGGCCAGTCGCGAGGCAATCGTCCTGATTCCGGACTCCATCAAGCCCACCACACAGCCGGCACAGCCCTATGTCTACTAAGCGCCGTCCCGTCTCAGCCAAGCGGGCCGCGGCGATTGCGGCCGCGGCAGAGCTCCTGGCCGGACGCCGTTTTGCCCGGCGCCTCTACGGCACCATCGCGATTCTTGCAGTCCTCGCGGGCGGGTTGACGGTAGCGAATCTTTCGAAGCTCCCGCACCCCAATTCCACCTCTGCCCTGGCCCGCTCCGCCACTCCTGCCGCCTTTGCGCTGTACACCCTGCACAGGGACACCGGCAAAGACAACACAGGGCTGAAGAAGCCGGACACCATCCTCGGCACAAGCCTCGCCGGCAGCGATCAGGGCACGGTCATTGTCAGCGCCCCCCGCATCCAGGAATATGCCGCCCTTCCCTCCGCCCTTGCCGTCGTAACCCTCAACGACGACAACACCAGCTCGCTCGAGATCATCCCCCTCACCGGCGGCCCGCCCACACTCGTTCCATTGCCGGGCCTGGGGACAGTGGCGAATCTTCACGCGGCAGGATCCAAGCACCTCATTGGTTTCACCTTCACCGCTTCTTCGGGCACCGGCCAGTACTGGAAATCACTCTTCGTGTACGACGTCGACAATCCGTCCTCGGGCCTGCGGGCCATCCAGGGGATCAACGGTCCGGTCTCGGCCGCGGACTGGCGCTTCGTCCCGGGCGGGGCCACCTTGGTGGCGCAAACCGACGACCAGTCCATGTTCATCATTGATGCGCTGGAAACCGGCAAAGTGTCGCCTCTAGGCGCGCATGCCGGGATCCTCGGATTCGTCCCCGGCACCGACGAACTCGCCGTCGCCGATGCAGCGCTGAAAAAGGGCATAGACCCGCCACGGTACTCGACCATCAACGTCACCACCGGCACACTCACGACGCTCACCCTCCCCGGCGCTTTCGTACCCGATGCCGCGAACGGGGTCACCACCACCGCGGGCCAGCCCCTGGTCCTCGACGCTTCCGGCCAGTACGCGCAGGTAGTGAGAAAGTACGACGGCGGGAAAGAGACCTCTTTGGTCAATCTCACCGACAAGAACGGCTCGCGCACGCTCTACCAGCCTGACGCTACGTGGTCACGCATCCTGGACACCTGCGTCTCTCCGGCCAGAGACTACCTCGCCGTCGAAACAGCCGCACCGCGATATGCCGGCGACCAATACCCCGTCCTCCCCGAGCCGACCCCCATACGGACCGACCTTGTGGACGTGAAATCGGGCACGGTCCTGAAAAGCGTTCCCGGTTTCCTCCCCAACTGGTGCGGTTGAGCGAACCCGGGCAACGGCTGGCTCCGTAGGTCTGATGGTCCGCAACCCGCACAAAGAAAAACACCCCGGTCCGAAGACCGGGGTGTTACCGATGACCCGTCTCATCACAACCCTTGACGGGAGCGGCTCCGACATGTCGTGTCCTAATCCGCGGACTAGCCAAGCCGGCCGCGAAGCGCCGGCTTGGGGACATGCCCCATGCCCGTGCCCGCTCCACTGATTTCGATGAGTTGGCCTTTTTCCTTGCCTAGATCGTGACCGTGCGGCGTTTTGTTCCACTTATGACGAGTGGACGGACGAGCCAGCTCCCACAAAACACCGTACGCGGACCAGCTGGTGAAGGCCCACCACAGAGGAGTGAGCAGCAGGAACTTGATGCTCCCGTATCCACCTCGGTTCACACAGGCTCCAACGAGCTGGTAGAAAAAGAGCAGGTTGCCGGCGACCATCAGCAGTGCTCCAACTATCGGGACAGGAAATAGGCTTTCGACCAGGGTCGATCTTGTCATGACGTAGATGACTGTCAGGCCCCAGAACAGCGGATTAAGCAGCAGGCTAACCGGCGTGCCCAACATTAACAAGTTGTAGCAAAACCATCGCCGGAAGCCCATCTGGCGGGCAGTCTGGTATGGCTGGCGGGTGTAGACAAGGCCGGTCTGTAGAAAGCCTTTCAGCCATCGTCGTCGCTGCCGGTTCGCTACGCCCGGCCGGGCGGTCGCTTCTTCTCGAGTGACGGAATCGATCATGGCGATTCGGTAGCCCCGGGCGGCCAGCGCACCGGCTAGCTCCGCATCCTCGGTTACGTTCCAGGGGTCCCATCCACCGATACCTTCGGCTCCGGGTGGAAGCACGTCGTGGCTTAATGCGGTCCTGCGGAGGGCGTCGGTCCGAAAATGGTTGGAGGTTCCTCCCAACGGCGGTATGAGACCGAGTTTTGACAGTCCGGGAAGGACGCGTTCGAAATGAATTACGTATTCGCTCCAGTAGAATCGGGTAATCCATGACGAGTCCTCGTTCCAGAAGAAAAGCCGCGCCTGCACGCAAGCAAGGTCGCGCCCGGATGCCCGAAACGCCGCGACCGCTTTAAGGAGTTGATCGTGATCGGGCCTGTCTTCGGCATCGTAAATGACCGTGTGAACACCTGTGGCCTGAGCGAGCCCCATGTTCAGCGCCTTGGGTTTGCCTTTGGGGGCGAGATCAGGAATGACAACGGTCGTGTACCGCTCCGGGAGGTCAAGACCGATGGCTTCTGCACGGGTCTCGGTGTCGTCCTCTTCAAGAAGGAGCAGCACCTGCAAGCGGTCCTTCGGGTAGCTCAGCCCGTCTATCGAGCCGACGAGGCTACCGAGCATGTTCGCTTCCTTGTAGAGAGGGATGAGCACCGTGTAGGTGGGCAGATCCGGATCATCAATGCTCACGGGTTCGATGGCTGGCGGAACATACCGCCGGGAAGCTATATGCAGCGTCAGCTTCAATCCCACAAACAGAACGTAGAACAGGAGTGCTGCGGACACCAAGACGGTGGCCGCCGGCCTCGGCCATGCGACCAGGCAGGTGAGGGTCGCGGTCCCAATAACAAGAATGAGGATGAGTTGTCCCAGGCTCAACAGGTCGCGTGCGGTCTTCCTCGAAGGGGCGGTACCCCGTGGACTGTTTTTCACGCTCTCTCCTTGTAAATGGAGTATGCATCGTTCGCATAGGCCAGATCGTAATTATCAAGTAGTCGGCTGTTGTGGAGGTCCTGATAAACCTGGTCTTCAGAGCGCATGACAATCCACCGAATGTTGCTGGCCACTGGGTCGTTCAGAGCCGGCTGCCATGTCTGGTAGCTTCCCTCATAAATGGTTTTACTGGGCGGGATCTGGGTCTTAAATAGCAATATTTCATTTCCGAATGACTGCACCAGCACTTTGCCTTCGCTGTAATGGGCCCGCAGAAAACTGCTCGCTTCATCAATAGACTTCCGCTGCGAGTTTTGCGACATTCTGGTGGCCTCCGAGAGCGTCACGATGTTATTCGTAGCTAAGTTGTTGACGGAGACCAGGACTGCTATGGAAACGCACAGTGGACCAATGAAGGTTGTCACCTTGATATGCTCGCGGAAAGAATTAGCTAGGTATCCGATAAGGATAGATCCGGGTAATATAATGAGCAGTCCGAAGCGGGCGTTGTAATTGTCTCCATTCAACGGTTCGATGTGGAGTGGGCGCTGTCCCTGCTCGAGTGCAATCACGAAGAATGGAACCAGGGTCAGAAGCGACAGCGATGGAAGCGTGGGTAGTGCGAAGCGTTCCTTTGCCACAACTGCGACGAGGCCGAGCAGCGCCATCAAACTCACTGCCACGGAGAGATTGTCGACGATGGCAAGGGAGTATGTTTCGAGCGAGTGCCACCAATTTCCGATGTTTTGGTCTCCCGCATCCACCCAGAGGGAAGGCTTGGCGTACGGACCATTTTCAAAATCAAACGCGTTGCCGAAAATGATCAGATTCCAACCCAGCCATGCAGCGACACCGAGGCCGCCAACATAGACGAAAGCAAGAGTCAGACCTTCGAGGCGGAGGTAACTGTAGCCTTTGCGCCGGGCTGAAAAAATCACAACCGCGACCAGGACGGCGAAGAGCACCCAAGCTTCATAACGCGTCAGGGTTCCAACGAGCCCGGCTACTCCCGCGCCGAAGAGGTACCGGTGATGGTCGGTTTGGATCCAGCGTTGTACGCCGTACACCATGCCGGCCATGCATGCGAACAGTGGCAATTCGGTCATCGGAGTGCTTTGCATATACAGCACATTCGGGTTTGTCATGAAGACCGCGGCCGACAGCGCTCCTGCCAGCTTGTTCCCTGTGAGAGTCCAGGTGATTTTGTATAACAAGCCGGCAGTGACCACAAAAGCAGCCATCGAGGGGATGCTACCGGCGACGCCGCTGTAGTAGAGGCTGTCCACCCAGACAAATGGAAGAGCCAGCAGATGCGGAAGAGGAAGCCACACACTGCCCAGCTGCGCGAACCCCGGTGTTGCGCCGTCGATTACCCGCCGCGCGATCTCCAGGTGTGACACAGCATCGCTGTATGACAGAATCGTGTCCTTGCCGTAAAAGTAGGCAAATGCCGCGACCGACAATACCGCCGCGAAGACGATCAGCCAGCGTTGTATGCGGTCCGGCCGGCTTATTGGCCTGACCGTCTCCTCTTTCGGAACCTGAACTGTCATGCCGCACTTCTCCGAAGAGCCTGTCGCACGTGTAGCAGCCCCTTGAGGGATTCCCATACGACGTGCGGGTCGGCGCCCGACGAAGTGCCGTGCTGGCGGGCGTAATGCGGCACGCCCACTTGGACGATTTTGTACCCTGCCCGATGAGCGAGCACCATCATCTCCGGTGAAATAGTGGCGTGCTGACTAGTGAGCTGAGGGGCAAGATGCAAGAGAGCGTTGCGGTTGAAGATCTTGAAGCCGCAGTCCACGTCGATAGCCTCGTGCCCGAGGAGGAACGTGGATAGGACGCTCCAAGTCTTTCCCATGACGCGACGCTGGAGGTTGTCGGCCCTGCCCAGACGATAACCGATCGCTATGTCGCTTCCAGAAGCGACGGCGCTGTCTTTCAGTCTGCCGATATCGGCGGGCATGAACTGGCCGTCCGCATCGCAGAAGCCGA
Organism: Arthrobacter gyeryongensis; assembly: GCF_039543785.1. NCBI lineage: Bacteria > Bacillati > Actinomycetota > Actinomycetes > Micrococcales > Micrococcaceae > Arthrobacter > Arthrobacter gyeryongensis. Next base: position 11,490 of record NZ_BAABKK010000027.1, on the reverse strand, counting down.
CCCAGTCGTGTCCTGTCTTGAGGCCTTCACGGAATCCCGTACGCAGGGCCGACCCATAGCCTTCATTGTGGTGATGACGAACGAATGAAAAGCAGTCGGAATTCGCCCGCTTGAGGGTCTCCAGCACCTCAGGCGTGTGGTCGGTGCTGCCGTCATCGACGACTATCACGGTAAAGGGTTCGTCGCACTCTTGCAGGTATGTGATCGCTTGATCGACTACCAGAGGCAGGTTTTCAGCCTCGTTCCATGCGGGCATAAACAATGCTGTCCCTGGCTTGGTCATGGCGACGCCTTTCGGATCGGAATACAAGAAAATGATTAAAAAGAAATGTGCAACATGTGCTGGCTATGGTCGCGAGAATCACAATTAGCTCCGTCGGAGACGGTAGGGTGGCGTAGATTGCGACAAAGGCGGCGGCATTGATGAAAGCTGCCGCTACGGCAAGGATGCAGTACTTCGACCAAGTCGCCACGAGGCGCCAGCCGGTTTGTCGCTTTGAATCGCGCCAAGTGAAGACATAGCTCAAGGTGAAGTTCAATTGAGCAGAGACAACGAAACCGATTCCGTTAGCCACCCAGGGCAGGAAATACGGTTCAGTCAACTTCATTAAAGCCAGCTGAAGGAAAAGGCATATCATCCCCACGGCGGCAAAGCGCAAAATTCTCCGTACCATCACCCCAACCCCCATTTCACAGGATGGATGCAACCAGCGCGCATTAGAGCGGCGGACTTCATGTCTTCTTTGCTTGCCGGAATGACCGCATTTTTTGTTTTACAATCAATGGTCTTCCGTTTCGCCTTTTGAGCAAACAATTTCCTTGGGAATGGATTTCAGCATATTTGATCCCTGGCATAAAGGAATGAGTGGGAAATACTTGGATAGGAAGTCAGGTCCACCTGCAGCGGCCTTGCACTACTTGGAATCTCCCGAAGGGATCGCCGGCACTAGCCCGCGGATTACATCGGTGACGTGCCACGGGGCGTGTTTAAGGGGTGGCTTGTGAATTCGTGAAATATCCAACTGTGAGTCTTGGTGTGGCTGGTCTAGGACTGGCTGCCAAGGTTGGTGTCGGTTGTCGATCCCGGTTGTGGCTCGATATCCGGCTGGCCGGGCTTCGCGTGCCTTCTTAGCGACTTGCCCGCGCAGGGATGGGCGGCCGGCGCCGACCTGGCCCACTTCAGACGGTGTCAGAACGACACCGCACCTTCTCGGCTACCACGACGCGAGCTATACACGACGGAACCGCGGCCGGATGAACGAAACCAACAAGGTCCCCCCGTCCAAAACAACAAGGTTCCGCCGGGTTGGTACCGCGAGTCGCCTGTCATCCTGCGCAAACTGAAGCGGCCTGAGGGGAGGTACGGATCCGCCTGACCCCATCCGGCTGGTTACTCAGGGAGTGCCGGTTTCTTCGACCGGCTCACCCCGGCCGGGCCCTGCTGGCAGCCGGTATCGAGAACGAACTCATCTACGTAGCGCAGACCACGCTGCTGTTTGGCGACGCCAAGGAAGCGCTTACCAAGGTGTTGAGCGCTGTCAAGGCGCTGTAATTTCGTTAACCAGTTCCAGAGTGCTCGTGGGGCATGAGTGGCACATAACCGGGTGAAGCACACTCGCGACGTGGTCGGATGTGACGCCGTACGGTCAGCGCAGGTCTTGCGGGGGAGCACTCCCATCCGTGACCGGTTGTTCCGGCTTCGATTGGACGGTGAGTGTTGTGGGTAAACTTTCGATGCAAAAGAGGGCGACGGCCCGGCGTCGCGGGGCCCTTTGGGGCGCCATCGGAGCGTGCACGGCGATGGCGCTGGCACTCCTGAACGGTTTTGCCCTGCCGGCGTCGGCCGCCGGCGCCGTGTCCATCACGGTCACGTCGAACCCCAGCCCGGTCGCGACCGGCCAGTCGCTTGCCTACACCATCACGGTCGTCAACACCGGGGGTTCCGCCGCATCCGCTGCCACGATCACCGACACCCTGACCGGTGTTGCCGGCGGCAACGGGGGCGCTCCGGCTCTGAGCACCAACTTGGGTAGTTGCGCCTATAACACCGGCCAGGTGACTTGCACCGCGGCGAGTCTCGCGGCCGGTCAGGTGTGGGCGGTGACGATCGCGGCGCAGGTGACGGTCGCAGCGGGGATGCCGCTGTCAGACACCGCCACGGTGACGGGCACCGAGTCCTCGACGCAGTTCAGCGCGTCTGCGACCACCAGCACCACCGTCAGCCAGAACCTGCCGCCCGGCTTCGCACAGACCCAGCTCGCCCACGGGCTCAGCAAGCCGGTCGCGTTGGCCTTCGCCCCCAACGGTGACATCTATGTCGGGGAGCAAGGCGGCACGATCCTGATCTACCGCAACGGCGCCGTGCTCGCCAATCCGGTCGTCAAGCTGCCCAACGTCGACAGCTCGGGTGAGTCCGGATTGCTCGGGCTTGCCTTCGACCCGAATTTCTCCACCAACGGGTACCTCTACCTGTCCTACACCGTGTCGACCACGAACAGCGCGGGAACGGTCCAGCCCTTCGCTCAGCTGTCCCGCTTCACGGTCGTCAACGACACCATCAATCCGTCAAGCGAGACGGTCTACTACCGCGGCAACCAGACGCAGAATCTGCACCACCCCGGCAACGACCTGAAGATCGGCCCCGATGGCAAGCTGTGGTGGAGCGTGGGCGACAACGTTCCCGCGATCAGCAACGCCCAGACGCTGACCAATATCTACGGCAAGATCCTGCGATTCAATCGCGACGGCACCATCCCAGCCGACAACCCGTTCGTGAACGTACCCAACGCAGTCAAAGCCATCTATGCGTACGGCTTGCGCAACCCGTTCCGCCTTACGTTCCTGCCGAACGGCAAGGCCATGACCGAGGACACCGGGTCGAGCTACTGGGAAGAGCTGAACACGATCCAGCCGGGTGGCAACTACGGGTGGGACTTCTACGAGGGCGACTGCGGGAGCTGCGGTGCCATCAACCCGGCCTACGCCTACGGCCACTATGAGACTGACGGCGCCGCGTCGGCGATCGCGGCTTACACCGGGTCGGCGTTTCCCCAGCAGTACAACCACGTTGTGTTCTTCGGTGACTACGGCCGCCGAAACATCGAGGCCGTGACTTTCGACCCCACTTACCAGACCGAGACATCCGACACCGTCTTCGACAGTGCGGCCGGAACCATCGCCGACCTCGCGGAGGGCCCGGACGGCAATCTGTACTTCGTAAGCGTCTTCGAGGGGACCTTCACCAAGATCTCAGCGGTCGGTCCGTTCCCGCCCACCGCCTCGGTCACTGCGACCCCGAATGCGGGGGCTGCGCCGCTGCAGGTACAATTTTCCGGGACCGGCTCCAGCGACCCTTACGGCCTGCCGCTCAGCTACTCGTGGAACTTCGGTGACGGCTCAGCCGTTTCGACCGCCGCGAGCCCCTCGCACAGCTACGCCAGCAACGGGACATATACCGTGACCCTCACCGTGAACAACGGGTCACAAACGGGCGTGGCCTCGACTCAGGTCGTGGTCGGGCACACCCCGCCCTCGGCGTCGATCAGCGCACCCGGCACGTACAACGCCGGGGACACGGTGTCATTCAGCGGGGCCGCAAGCGATGCGGCCGACGGCACGCTGCCCGCCTACGACTACAGCTGGAAGGTCGATTTCTACGCCAACGGCGTAGCGCAGCCTTCTTACACCGCCGATGTGGCCCACCCGTTCTACGGCCCAACGAGCGGCATCACGTCCGGTAGCTTCCAAATCCCCACGGATCCGTCCCAGACTCCTTCGACGTTCTACCGGATCACGCTCAGTGTGACCGACTCGCTCGGGATTCAGACGGTCGTGACCAAAGACCTCCACCCCAATCTCACGACATTGTCGGCCACCGCGAACGTCGCGGGGGCGGGGTATGCGATTGACGGCAAGTGGCAGACCGGTCCCTACAGCAGCCAGGACGTAGTCGGCGTCAAGCACGTCCTGGCGGGCATGGCTCTCGTGCAGACGACCGCCGGCACCCGGTACAGGTTCGCTGGCTGGGCCGATGGCAGCGCCCTGACCGATGCGATAACGTCTCCAGCGGGCGGTGCGACTTATACCGCCAACTACGCCGCCGTCTCCGCCGCGCTGCCGTCGTCATGGCAGAGCGTCGACGTGGGCAGCCCCCTGATGGCCGGAGCCGCGGATACCGCGACCGATTCTGCCGGCAACCAGACGTTCTACCTCGACGGCGCGGGAGCCGATGTCTACGGCGCGAACGACCAATTCCACTACGTCTACCAGACCCTCAGTGGTGACGCGACGATCGTCGCCCGGGTCCGATACCAGTCCAACTCCAGCCCGTGGGCGAAGGCGGGCGTGATGATCAAGCAGTCGCCGACCGCCGGAGCTGCGTTCGTGGACGCGCTGGTCACGCCCGATGTAAGCCCGAATACCCCGAACGTCAACGGTGTGGGCTGCGACGCTGACGGCTGCCTCAGCCCGCTTCCACCGGTGACCCCGGCCATGGGGTACGGCGCGCGGATGCAGTACTCTGGATCGCACTCAGCCACACCGAAGACTTATCCGGCCGGATACAGCAACCCGAACAAGTGGCTGAAGCTGCAGAGGGCCGGCGACACCTTCACATCGTGGATAAGTTCCGACGGGGTGAGCTGGTCCCAGATCGGCATCGCCACGGTCAGCATGAGCGGCCCCGTCACGATCGGCCTGTTTACCACCTCGCACAACATCGGCCAATACAGCACGGCGGCCTTCGACGACGTCCGGATAACCGCGGCAGCGCCACCACCTCCCCCAGCCCCGCTGCCGTCGCCGTGGGCTGACGGCGACGTGGGCTCCCCGGCCATCGCTGGCTCGGCGAGCTACTCCAACGGCGTGTTCACCGTGAACGGGGCGGGGGCCGACATCTACGGGACGAACGACCAGTTCAACTACGCCTACCAGCCGGTGAACGGCAACGGCACGCTCATCGCCCGCGTCACCTCGCAGTCAAACACGAGCTCGAACGCGAAGGCGGGGGTCATGTTCAAGCAATCGACGACCGCGGGATCGTCGTACTTCTTGATCTCGGTCGCTCCGGGAGGGGGCATCAAGGTCCAGTACAACTTCAACTCCTCCGTCGGCGGCGGCACGTACACCTTCCCGAACGTGTGGATGAAACTCACCAGGTCGGCGGGAATGTTCACCGCCTATGTGTCCGCCGACGGCTCCACCTGGAGCCAGGTGGTGTCGAAAGCGATCACGATCACCGACCCCGCAACATTCGGTCTCTTCGAATGCTCGCACAACACCAGCGCCCTCGGAACGGCGACCTTCGACAACGTCAGCTACACCCCCGGACCGTAGCCACCCATGGCCGGGTTCGTCCGAGCCCTCATGAACCAGACACAAGGAGCATCAGACGTGGATTCCGAACAGCGAGCCGGAGTCGGGCGGCATAGGGCGGCATGGCGCCTGCACGGCACCCGGCTAGGGCGGCGACCGGCGGCAGTGGCCGCCGCCTTAGCGCTAACCGCGAGCACCCTCGCCGGCTTTGCGACCGCCTCGGCGCCGGCTGTTGCGGCAACATACCAGGACTGGCCGACGTACCTGCAGAACACCTCACGAACGGCGGCGACGACCGACCCGAACCTGAGCGTCGCCAACGCGTCGTTGTTGAAGCTGAACTGGACCTCCGCGACCGGCGGTCCCGTCGTCTCAGAGGCGGCCGTAGTAGGTACGACCGCCTACGTAGGGTCTTGGGATGGCTACGAGTACGCCGTCAGCACCATCGATGGGTCGGTGACCTGGAAGACGTATGTCGGCATCACCAATGACGCCGCGTGCAATCCGGCGACCCTTGGCGTCACTTCCTCGGCCGCCGTCGTCAACGGCGTCGTCTATGTCGGCGGCGGCGATTCCTATTGGTACGCCCTCAACGCCACCACCGGTGCCGTGTTGTGGAAGGTCTACACCGGCGACAACAGCCAGACCGGCGCTCACTACAATTGGTCGAGCCCGCTCATCGCGAACGGTTCGGCCTACGTCGGAGTGGCCAGCAACTGCGACAACCCGCTCGTGCAGGGTCACCTAATGAAGATCGATCTCACGTCCAACCAGGTGGCGGCCGACTACAACTTCGTGCCCAGCGGCCAGCTCGGTGGCGGTATCTGGACGTCACCGACGTACGACACAACGACCAACACCGTCTTCGTGTCCTCTGGCACCCTGAACAACTACACGCAGACCCAGTCGCAAGCCATCGTCGCCCTCGACGCCACCACCCTTGCTTACAAGAGCTCCTGGCAGCTCCCCTTCGAAGCGGCCGTCATCGACTCTGACTGGGGCACGACGCCGACGCTCACCACCGACGCCAGCGGCGACCAGCTCCTTGCGGTCGCGAACAAGAACGGCATTCTGTACACCTTCAACCGCAACAACCTGGCGGCCGGCCCGATCTGGCAGCGGCAGATCGCCATCGGCGGAGCCTGCCCGACGTGCGGCAACGGCTCTATCGCGTCGGGGATCTTCGCCAACGGCGTGCTGTACTTCGCCGGCGGGAACAACGTGGTCAACGGCCGCGGTGCCGGTGGCTCGATCACCGCCTTCGACCCGGGATCTGGCAATACTCTGTGGGTACGCCAGACTGATCAGCCGATCTTGGGGTCTCCGGCCTACGTCAACGGAATGATCGGTGAGGTCGAGGGATCGACCTTCGAGGTCGTCAACGCGTCTAACGGCGCACTGCTGTACTCCTACGTGCTGCCGGCCACCGTCTACGGGGGCGTCTCCATAGCCCAGAGCCAGTTTTACGTGGGCGCGTTGGACGGCAAGCTGTACGCCTTCGGACTGGGCGCCACACCCGCGCAAACACCGACCGATCCCAATTGTCCCGCCGGTTTCACCTGCCAGGACATCCACAAGCCACCTCGCGGCAGCGAACAGACCACTGGTGGAGCGTTGACGGTGACGGCAAGCGGATCCGGTATCAAAGGCACCGGCGACCAGTTCAGATTCATCTCGAAGCCCGTCACCGGCGATGCCCAGACGAGCGCCCAGATCGTTTCGCAAACTGCTCCGCCCGGTCAGGCTCAGCAAGCCGGGATCATGGTCCGCCAGAGCGTCGACGTGGGATCACCATTCTTCGCTGTGCTCGCCTATCCCAACGACAGCCCCCCGGACCTGCAGGTCTGGTACCGGTCCTCGTTCGCCAAGAACCCGGTCCTCTTGCGAAAAATGGCCTCTCCGACGCTGCCCGTCTCAGTCATGATCCAGCGCACCCGCAACCAGTTCAGCGCCGGCGTCTCCACTGACGGCAGCAACTACCAGTTGATCGCAGGGGCCTCAGCCACCGTCGACCTGCCGACAACTACCCTGCAGGGGCTTGCCCTCGACTCAGGATCGTCGACGAACTACGGGACGGCGACCTTCGCCAACCTCGCCGTCGGCACTACAGTCACCACGGCCATGAGTCCCCAGGCGCCCGCAGACCCCTGCCCGGCTCCGTGGACGTGCGCGGATCTAGGCAACCCGAACCCTGCCGGTGACACCACTGTGTCGGGCGGCTCGTACACCCTGGCCGGTGTTGGTTCTGGCTTCGGCGGGTCCTCCGACTCCACGCATTACGTCTACCAGCCGGTTACTGGCAATCAGTCCATCAGCGCCCAGGTGGTCACCCAGTCCGGGGCGCCAGCCAAGGCCCAGGACGGCCTCATGATCCGAGCCAATACCGCCCCCACCTCGCCGATGTACAGCGTCTTCCTCAACCCCGGCGGAAGCGCAACGATTCAGTGGCGTGTCTACGACGGCATCAAGACCTCCCAGACGGTCCCGCTGACCGGGACGACCTCGCCGGCATACCTGCAGATCGTCCGCTACCAGGACACCCGCTTCAGCCCGCCGCCGACGTTCCTCTCCGCCCTGACGTCACCCGACGGGTCCACCTGGACCCCGGTGCTCGGCTCGACCGTCGCCATCGACCTCGGTTCGGGCTCGTACCTGGCCGGTCTGGCGGCTACCGCCGGGACAGCGAACGCCACTGCACCCGCCGTCTTCAACAATGTGGCCATCAGCCCGGCGGACACCCCGCCCCCGGGGATCTGCCCGCAGGGCTTCACCTGCGGTGACATCGGGACCGGGATTCATCCGGGCAACCAGATCTATCTCAATGGCACCTGGACCGTGCAGGCCCAAGGCACCATCTTCGGGGTGTACGACACCTTCCGCTTCAGCTATGAGAACTTCCCGGACGCCCCGGCCAACTCGGCCAACGGTGACGGGACCATCAGTGCCCGGGTCGTGTCCCAAACAGGCGGCACCGGCTGGATGAGATCCGGCGTCATGATCCGCTCCGGCACGGATCCCCAAGCGCCGTACTACGGCGTCTTCGTCACCCCCCAAAACGGCGTCGTCGTTCAATGGCGACCAACGAAGGCCGCCCAGGTCACCGAGGATGTCCTTCCGGTATCTCCGGCAACGACAGCACCACTGTGGGTGCTGGCGTCGCGATACACCGACACCGTCCACAACGTTGTCTACTACAGCGCATTCACGTCGACCGACGGCGTCAACTTCACCTTCGCGCCCGGCTCCACCACCACTCTCAACCTCCCCGGGCCGCTGGTCGCGGGCATCGCCAGCGACGCCAACAGCACCAGCCTGTCCTCGGTGGCGACCATCGACCACGTCGCAGAGCTAGGTGGATCGAACCCGCCACCGAACCTCTGCCCTTCGGCCTGGAGCTGTACCGACATCGGCGGTGCCCTGCCGCCCGGCCAGGACCAGCTCAGCGCCGGCACCTGGAGCGAACTCGGTGGTGGTGGAGACATCTGGGGGACCGCCGACTCGTTTCACTTCGTCTCGCAGACCCTCAGCGCCGATGGGTCGGTGACCGCGCACGTCCTCTCCCAGCAGAACACCAGCGCGTGGGCCAAGGCAGGTCCCATGGTGCGGGCCACGACGGACCCCGGCTCGCCGTACTACGGCGTCTTCGTGACCCCGGGCAACGGGGTCGCGGTACAGTGGCGCACGACCCAGGGCGGGAGCAGCGGCCAGCTCCTGACGTCGGGCACCGCACCGGCCTATCTGATGATCGGGCGATATACCACGACGGGAAGCAATCCGAATTCCTACTACACGGCCTACACGTCCCCGGACGGCAGTACGTGGACCGCTGTTCCGGGTTCGACCATAACCGTGAACCTGACCGGACCGCTGCTCGCCGGATTCGCCATCACCTCGCACAATCAGGGCACGGGTTCAGCCGTCACCCTGGACTCCGTCGGTGTCACCGCTGGCGAACCCGTCCCTCCCGGGGTCTGCCCCAGTGCATGGCAATGCGCGGATATCGGCACGGCGACACCTGCCGGTGGGCAGAACCTCTCGGGCGGCGTGTGGACCCTCCAGGGTGGCGGGAACGACATCTGGGGTACGGCCGACGCCTTCCACTACGTTTGGCAGTCACTGTTCGGGGATGGGTCGATAACGGCCCGAGTGACGTCACAGACGAACACCAGCGCGTGGGCCAAGGCCGGTCTCATGATGCGGGCCAGCACCGATCCCGGATCACCGTACTTCGCGGTCTTCCTGACCCCGAGCAACGGCATCGCCGTGCAGTGGCGGACCGCCCAGGGTGCGACCTCCAGCCAAGTCCTGACAGCGGGAACGGCGCCTGTGTACCTGCAACTGACGAGGACCGGTAGCACGTTCGCGGCCGCCACGTCCAGCGACGGCACCACCTGGAATCCGGTGCCGGGGTCGACGGTTTCGCTGGCGAACCTTTCCGGCACCTTGCTCCGCGGCTTCGCTGTTACCTCGCACAACACGGGGGCGATCTCCACCGTTGGAATCGACTCAGTGACGACAACGCCGTGAGAAAGGGTGTAGTTCAATGGGCCGGATCCGTCGCACGTTAGCCACGCTGCCGCTACTACTGGCTGTAATCACAGTAACGACCGTAGCTGGCCCGAGCAGCCACGCAGCGGTCAAAGTGGGGTCGGTGAGCGGCCTGTCGGTCTTCGTCGGCTACGCCGAGGACAAGGAGATCAACACGCCCGACCCGGCGTCGTTCCCGGTCCCCTGGGCGGGAGCGCCGAACACCGCATTTCTCGGCGGGACCGTTCCCGGCCAGACCGCATGCGGCACCCTCACGGTGTGCTACGACGCCGGAGCGATCCGGCTCGACAACAACGGATCTACTCCAGTCACCGTCGGCAGCGTCTCGGTCGACATCCACTCCTCGATCACCGGCGGCAAGGTATTCAACAACCTCTGGGGCTCGTTCACGGTCCCGGCCGGCAAAAGTGCGATCCTGACCGAAAACCCACCCACCAACAACCCGGGCTACGACAACTTCGATACGAGCGGGTACCCGCCCAACATTTGCACCGCGGTCACCGTCGCGCCGACGGTCACGATCACGATCGGCGGGGTCGCCACCACACTGGCGGACAGCACGCACGTTCTTGACACCGGTGGCATCGACGCTGGGTATTGCGGGCATAACGAATCGATCCAGTGGCGTCCGATCGGCGCTGCAGGTACGAACGCCGCGTCTCTTCGGCTGAACCCCGGCACCATCACCCGGTTCGCCGGTCAGCAGGTCACCGAGACCGCGTCCCTCCTCGACGGCGGTGGCGCCGGACTACCAAACGTCACCGTCAAGTTCATAGTGACCAGCGGCCCCGATGTTGGCCTGTCAGGGAGCGCGGTGACCGACATGCGCGGCAACGCATCGTTCACCTATTCGGGAGCATCGCAGGGTGAGGACGTTGTGGCCGCCAGCGTCACAACGGTTGGTAGCTTCCAGTCCAACCCGGTGCGAGTGATGTGGACCAACAATTCGTCCGCGGGTTGGAACTCGGCCGACATCGGCAGCGCAACCCCGCCCGGCAGCCAGACCCTCGACCCGACCACAGGCACATGGACGATCCAGGGCGGAGGCAACGACACCACAGGGACGTCCGATCAGTTCCACTTCCTGTGGCAGAACCTGTCGGCCGGCGGAGGCATCGGCGCCCACCTCGCGTCGCAGACCAACACGAGTTCGTCGGCCAAGGCGGGGGTCATGCTCCGGACGAGCACCGACCCTGGCTCGCCGTACTACGCGGCGTTCGTGACGCCGGGTAACGGAATCGAGGTGGAAGATCGGGCCGCCCAGGGAGGGACGACGACCACGGTTGTCAATCCGCCCGGAGCCGTCCCGGCCTACCTGTGGGTGGCCGGTGATGGGAGCACCTTCACGGCATACACCTCCACTGACGGCTACGTCTGGAGCCCGATCCCCGGCTCGACCGTATCCCTGAACCTCGGCTCCGCCCTGCTCGCCGGATTGGCAGTGACGTCGCAAAACAGCACACAGCTGAACGCCGTGACGGCCGACACGGTGGCGGTCAGCACCGCTCCACCGGCCCCGCAGCCGCCGCTGACCTGTCCGACACCCTGGGCGTGCGCGGATATCGGCAATCCGGCCCCGACGGGGAGCCAGTCCTTCGATCCCAACACCGGCACCTGGACGATCAACGC
>NZ_BAABKK010000026.1:0-222024 GCF_039543785.1 Arthrobacter gyeryongensis | reverse complement strand
ATCGCACACGGCCTGGCCCTTGAGGTGATTGGAGATGGCCCAGACCTTGAGGTTGTATTTGTCCAGGACGGCGAGCTTGGATTCGACGTAGCCGGGTTCGTCCCAGCGCCAGGCGTCCAGGTGGTCGCCCGAGACGGCGATTTCCAGGCCGTCGTAGCCCCAGCCGGAGGCCAGGCGCGCGACTTCCTCGAAGGGCAGGTCGGCCCACTGGCCGGTGAACAAGGTGTACGGGCGGGGCATGGGTTCTCCTTGGGAAAAGTTTCGGGGCGTGGTTCAGGCCAGGGCTGTCAGTGGCCGGAGACCTGGATGATGGCGGACTTGGCATCGGCGGATTCTTCGATGGCGGCCAGGACCTGCTGGACGGCGAGCCCGTCCTCGAACGACGGCGACGGCGGGGTCCCGGCGTCGATGGCGGTCAGGAAGTCACGGATTTCGTGGGTGAAGGTGTGTTCCCAGCCGATGACGTGGCCCTGGGGCCACCAGGCGTCCATGTAGGGGTGTTCGGGTTCGTTGACCAGGATCCGGCGGAAGCCCTGCTCCCGGACGGGCACCGTGGCGTCCATGAAACCCAGTTCGTTGATGGATTCCAGGTCGAACAGGAGCGAGCCCTTGTCGCCGTAGATTTCCATCGTGAGCGAGTTCTTCTTGCCCGTGGCCATGCGGGAGACTTCCACGGAGGCGACCGCCCCGGAGGCGAGGGTCAGCGTGGCCCAGGCGGCGTCGTCGACCGTTACTTGTTCCGGACCGTCCGCGCCGGGGCGGCTGTCCACGAAGGTGTGCAGCCGGCCGGAGACCTCGGTGACTGTGTCCCCGAGCAGGAAGAGGACCTGGTCGATGGCGTGGGAGGCGATGTCGCCGAGTGCCCCGGATCCGGCGCTTTCCTTGTTCAGCCGCCAGGTCATGGGGGAGTCCGGGTCCACGAGCCAGTCCTGCAGGTAGGCGGCGCGGACGTGCCTGACCGTGCCCAGGCGGCCCTCGGCGATCAGTTCCTTCGCCAAGGCGAGGGCCGGGACGCGGCGGTAGTTGAAGCCGATCATGGACTGGACGCCGCGCGCGCGGGCGGCGCGCGCGGCTTCCGTCATGGCTTCGGCCTCGGCCAGGGTGTTCGCGAGGGGCTTCTCGACGAGGACGTGTTTGCCCGCTTCCAGCGCGGCGATGGCGATTTCGGCGTGCATCCAGCCCGGAGCGCAGATATCCACGATATGGACGTCGTCGCGTTCCAGGACCGAACGCCAGTCCGTGGCGGACTCGCTCCACCCGTACCTGGCCGCGGCCTCGGCGACCTGTTCCGCATCCCGGCCCACGAGCACTTTCTGCTCGAAGGCCGGAACGTCGAAGAAGCTGCCCACGTTCCGCCACGCGTTCGAATGGGCCTTGCCCATGAACGCGTAACCGATCGCGGCAACACCCAGGGTTTTCTTGCCCGGTGCGCCGTTCTGGGGGGTGGTGGGGGTTGGGGCGGAGCTGGTCATGAGTGATTCCTAGAGGGTGGCGGCCATCGGGTCCCAGTCCTCGGGGAGGGCCTGGGAGGTCACGGCGGAGCTGTCGACGCCTACAAAGGTGCCGGTTTCGGCGGACTCGGAAATGGAAACCAAGGTATCGACCACGTGGTAGGCGAGGGCTCCCTGGGCGCGGTGCGGAACACCGGCGCGCAGGGACCGGGCCATGTCCAGCACGCCCATGCCACGGCCGTTGGCCGGTCCCGTGGCGGGGATGGTTTCTGCTTCCTCGGCTCCGGCGCGCCAGAGCTTGAGGTCGCCGTCGAAGTAGTTCGGATCCGGCAGCTCCAGGGTGCCCTCGGTGCCGGTGATCTCCACGAAGCCCATCCGCAGGCGGGGGGATTCGAAGCTGAAGACGCTGTGCGAGGAGGCCCCGCCCTCGAACTGCAGCATCGCGGAGACATGGGTGGGGACCTCGACGGGGAATTCCTCCCCGGCCTTGGGCCCGGAACCGACCACGCGGACGTCCTTGGCTTTGGAGCCGACGGCGGCGACCTTGCGGACCGAACCGAAGGTCTGGACCAGGGCGGTGATGTAGTAGGGGCCCATGTCGAAGAGCGGACCCGCGCCGTGGGCGAAGAGGAAGGACGGGTTCGGGTGCCAGGACTCCGGGCCGGGCGTCTGGAACATGGTCAGGGCGGTCAGCGGGGTGCCGATGTCACCGCGTTCAATGATCCGCCGGGCCGTCTGCAGCCCCGCGCCCAGGAAGGTGTCCGGTGCGCAGCCCAGGCGGATGCCGGCGGCGTCGGCCGTCTTCAACAGCGCCAGCCCGGATTCGCGGTCCAGGGAGAACGGCTTCTCGGTCCAGACGTGCTTGCCGGCATTCACGGCAGCCGTGGCCACCTCGACGTGCGCGGCCGGGATGGTCAGGTTGACGATGATCTCGACGTCGGGATGGTTAAGTGCCGCGTCAACGCCACCCCACTCCGGGATGCCGTATTCCTTGGCCCGCGCTTCCGCGGCCTCCTCGAACAGGTCGGCGATGACGTGGACTTTCAGGTCAGGGAAGACCGTCAGGTTGTCCAGGTAAGCCTTGCTGATGTTGCCGGCACCGATGACGGCGACGCCCACCGGTCCCTTGCGGGTGGACGGGGTGGACTGGTGCGTTGCGGCGCTCATGCGTTCACTTCCTGTGCTGCGTTGTCCTGAAGGAAGGCGAGGCTTTCGGCGATGCCTTCGAAGATGTCTCCGGCGTAGTCGTCGAACTCCACGACGCCCACTTCCAGGGACTTTACGGCAGCAACGACGTCGAGCACCGGAATGGTGCCCTGGCCCGCCGGCAACTGGGCCTTCGTGTCCGTGGTGCCGGGGCCGTCCTTGATGTGGATGAACTTCACGCGGTCACCGAGGCGGGCGAGTAGTTCCACGGGGTTCTGGCCGCCGACGGATGCCCAGTAGGTGTCCACTTCCAGGACCAGTTCCGGGTCGAGGAGGCCTTCGAAGTACTCCAGGGCGGTCTGGCCTTCGATGGTGGACTCGAGTTCCCAGGCGTGGTTGTGGTAGCCGACGCGGATGCCGTATTCGGCACCTTTCTTCGCCGCGGCGTTGAGCTTGGCCGCGGTGGCCTGGATGTCCTCGGCCTTCTGCCAGTGCTCGGCAGGCAGGTACGGGTCGATGACCGTACTGATGCCCAGCTCCTTGGCGGCTGCGAAGATCTCATCCTGGTCCTGGCTCAGCAACGGCGCGTGCCCGGACGGGGCGCTCAGCCCGTTCTCCTTCAGCGCGGCGCCGAGCTCCTTCGCCGTGGCCACGAAATTGTAGGGTTCAACCTGCGTGTAACCGATCTCGGCAACCTTCTTGATGGTGCCTGGCAGGTCTTCCTGCATGGCATTGCGCAGGGTGTACAGCTGGATGGAGTAAGACATGGTTTTCCTTTGCGTTGTCAGTTGCGTGAAAAGTTCGATTACCGGCTGTTAGCGGCCGGCGAGGGATCCGCCGATGCCGCCGACGCTGAAGTACTTGTTCAGGGTGGCGAAGACGATGATCGGCGGGAGCATCATGATGACCGCGAGGGCCATGACGCCGGACCAGTCGGTCTGGTTTTGTTGGAAGAACGACTGGACGCCCATGGGGAGGGTGAAAATTTCGTTCGAGCGCAGGAACACGATCGCTACGAGGTAGTCGTTCCAGGCCAGGAGGAAAGCGAAGATGGCCGTGGACAGGATGCCGGGCAGGGAGTTGCGCAGCACCACCTTCGTGAACGATCCGAAGACCGAGCAGCCGTCGATCCAGGATGCTTCCTCGAGGCTGACCGGGATGGAGTCGAAGTAGGCCGCCATCATCCAGGTGGCGACTGTCATGGTCGAGCCGACGTAGATGATGATCAGGCCCATGAGGTTGTCCACGAGCCCCAGGTTTGCGAACAGGATGAACAGCGGCACCACGGACGTGATGATCGGCAGGGACTGCATGACGAACAGCAGCAGGGAGTAGCCGGAAACGGCCCTGGATCGGCCGCGGGAGAGGACATAGCCGGCAGGTGCGGCCACGGCGACGGCGACGATCACGGTGCTGACGGTGGTGATGAGGCTGTTCTTGAGCCAGGTGGCCGCCAAGGTCTCGGAGAAGACGTTGCTGAGGTTCTCAAAGGTGAGACCGGTGGCGGTGCTGTTGGGGCCCGGGGTCAGGGCCAGGACCACGGTGACCATGATGGGGACCAGGACGATGGCAGTGATGGCCAGGATCAGGACAAACCGCCACCAGCGTCCGCGCATGCCTGCTTCGGAGAGGACGCGGCGGGATTTCTCGGGTCCCGCGACACCGAGCGCGGGGCCGGATTCGGGGTGGGCGTGGAGTACTGCGCTCATTATTCGACGCTCGACTTTCGGATCTGGCGGTACAGGAAGACCGACACGACGACGAGGGTGAGGGTCATGAGGAAGGCGATGGCAACGCCGGGACCGGTCTGGAAGTCCTGGAAGACCGTGCGGTAGGCCAGGACCACGAGGGAGGTAGTGGCGTCAACGGGGCCGCCGCCGGTAAGGAGGTAGATCGTGGGGAAGTCGTTGACGCAGAAGATCGTCATCAGGATCCAGCTGATGTAGGTGGAGCGGGCGATCAGCGGCAGGGTGATCTGGGTGAACTGCTGCCATTTGCTGGCGCCGTCCATGCTGGCGGCTTCATAGACGGTGGTGTCTACCGAGGCCAGTGCTGCCGAAATCATCATCATCATGAAAGGGAAGCTGACCCAGACCTTGAACACCATGACCATGACCGCGGCCAAGTGGGGGTCCGCCAGGAACAGGGGCGTGCCCAGTCCAAGGTTCCGGAAGATGGAGGGGACCAGGCTGTCCGGGGTAGCGACGAGCCAGTTCCAGGCGGTGGAGGAGACCACGATCGGAACCACCCAGGGCAGCAGGAGCAGGACCTTGAAGGTCCCGCCCGCCGGGATTTTGGTGCGCAGCAGCAGGGCCAGGCCAAGGCCAACCAGCCAGGAGCCGAAGACGCCGACGATCGTGAACCACAGGGTGAACTGGGCGGCCTTCCAGAAAGCCGGGGAAGTCAGGACATGGCCGAAGTTGTCGACTCCGACGAAGTTGCCCGTGTCGATCAGGGAGCCGTCGTGGGTGGCCTGGACGCCGGCATAGACCAGCGGGTACCCGTGGATCAGGACCAGCAGGATGACCGAGGGCAGCAAGAGCCAGAAGAACGTCCGCTTGGTCTGTCCCGAAAGTTTGCTCTTGCGGTTCAGGGACCCGCCGCCGGACCCGCCGGGAGCGAGCCCCCGACGCGCCCGGGCGAGGCCGGACTGTGTTGTGGTGGTTGACATGGCGACGGCTTTACTTCTTCATGACGGACTCGAGGCCGGTCTTGAAGGCCGTGAGCGCCGTCTTGGCGTCGGTCTTGCCGGTCAGGATGGTCTGAGTGAACTGGTTGAGTGCCTGGCCGCCGTCGAGGACAGCGAGGTTGGCGTTGAGCGAGGTTCCCTGCGCCGCGAAGGTCTTGGCGATGGGCTGCCATTCCTTGACGATCTTGACGTTGTTGGCGTCGCTCGTGAATTCGGGCATCTCCGTGATGGATTTGAATACCGGCAGGGCGTTCATGAGCTTCTGGCGCCACAGCTCCTTGAGCTGTCCCATGTAGTAGGTCAGGAAGGCCTCGGAGGATTCCTGGGACGGGGTGTTCTTGTACATCATGATGTTGTTCGGGAAAACGAGTCCGTGCTTGTCGCCGTGCGGGCCTGCAATCGGGCTGGCCACCATGATGTCGCCGGAGGTGTCGCCGACGCGAGCCGGCACGCCCAGGACGTACGGGCCGAAGGCGGCTTTCTTGTCCTTCCACTGCGCGTTGAGGTTGTCCGTGGTGTAGCTGACTGCAGCAGGGTCGATGATGCCGTTGGAGACCAGTTCCAGAAGGTACTCCGTGGCTTCGACGTTGCGGTCGTTCATGACGTCCAGTTGGCCGTCCTTGGTGAAGACGCCACCGCCGTTGTTGACCATCATCATGATCATCGAGTGGTTGCCGATGTTGTTGCCGGCACCGGACCCGGTGGCGAAGCCGAAGGCGCCGATCTTCTTCAGTGCCTTGCCTGCGTCAAGCAGCGAGGCCCAGTCGGTGGGCAGCGCGACGCCGGCTTGGTCGAAGAGGGACTTGCGGTACCAGAAGACGCGCATGTCCAGCTGCCACGGAACGGCGACGTAGCCCTTGTCGGACTTGAACGGGTCCAGCACGCCGGGCAGGAAGTCGTCGAACTGGCCGTTCTTCTTGAGCGCGTCGATGACCTTGTCCGCGTACGCGATCTGACCCTGCTGGTCGAACTGGAAGGCCTGGAAACCGCCACCGGTGGACACGGCGGGACCGGTCTTGGACGCAATGGCCGAGGAGAAGGTCTGGTAGAAGTTGTTCCACTGAATGATCTGGTAACCGGCCTTGCTGTTGCTGCCAGTCGGGACGTAGGACTCGCTGATCTTCTTCGCGGCATCGTTATAGGCCGGGGTGGCCCACGGCATGTCCCAGAACTTGATGGCGCCGCCAGCGGAGCTCGAGCTGGAACCGCCTCCGCAGGCTGCGAGCAGGGGGACAGCCGCTGCCGCCGCCGTGAGGCCGAGGAAACCCCTGCGGGAGAAATTGCGGCTGGCTTCGGACTGAACATTCATGATGATTCCTTTCGGGACCGCTGCGTGGTCTTCGCGTTCGGTGCGGTCCGGCTCGTCGTCGAGAAGGCTAATGATTGCTTTTGGTGCTGTTTGCTCGATGGTGCTGGTTGCGTAGTTGAGGAGAAGTGTGGGTTCAGGTCAGGTGCGCTATGGATTCCGTCAGCCGCGCAAAGCGAGCCAGATCGGAGGTGAGAGTACCGGCGTCGAGGTGTTCCTTGAGGCGGCGCCAGGTGGTGCGGTGGGCGGATTCGTAAAGCGTGGGCAGGAGGAATTCTCCTTGGGGCCCGGTGGCCCGGACTTCCGCCGGCCAGGCAGCAAGCGGTTCCGGGACCGCGATGCTGACACCGCCGTCGTCGGTGTAGAGGCGGAAGTCGACGCCGGCGGGCCGGGAGTTGCTCAGTACGCCGTGGAGCGAAACCGGAGCGCCGTTGGCGAGGCGCCCGGAAACCGTGTAGCCGTGCGTGCCGCGGCGGAGGACGCGAAGCGCGTCCAGCTGACCGGTGACGCGTACGACGGCGGCGAGATGCTCGGTCAGCAGCCGTTCCGGATCCGTGCCTGCCGCGGCCGTCGCGACAGTGTCCAGCATGGCGGCGCGGCCGGCTACCGAGCGGACGGCGTCTTCTGCTCCGGCGAGACCGGGATTGGATGCCCAGCGCTGGTCCAGGACAACCGCGACGCCGGCTGCCCCGGCGGCGTTGATCAGGGCGGCGGTGTTTTCCGGAACCGGGTTGACGACGACGATGCCCGACGCGCCGGTGTCGATCGCCTTGACTGCCTCAGTGGTCCAGCCAGGAGCGCCGTCGATCGCGGATACCCGTGCGGCCTCCCCGGCTGCCATCGGGCCGAAGCTCGCCGGAAGCGAAGCGACCGCGAGTGCCACGGCGCCGCTCTCTTCTGCCTGCGCGGTGGCACTGACCGTGTACTGGGGGCTCATGAGCGGACTCCTGCATGGCTGTTTGCGTGCTCGGCCGCGGCGATGTCCACTGTGGCGTCGGCAATGGCTATCGCGAAGGTGAGGTCATTGATGAGGCTTTCGGTGGACGGCGGTTGCTTGGTTCCGAGGGCCAGCTGGGCGAGTTCGCGCCATTCGCCCTCATAGCCGTTGTGCTCGAACGGTCCGTACGTTGTGCTTGTGGTGCCGCGGGTGATGGTTGCGACGGCGGAACCCGCCTGCACGTAGGAAGGGGTGAAGTCCATGCGAAGGGCTGCGTCGTCCGAGATCGCCTCGAAGGCCCATTCCGGCTTCCACGTCTTGTTCATCGCTGCCCTGAGCTCGATAATGCGGCCACCTGCACGAAGGGAGATCACGTAGCCGAAGGGGCGTACGTGGCGTGCCTGCAGCACTTCCAGGTCTTCGAAATCCGGGGTAAAGCGGCGGACGAGGGGAAGGTCGTGGATGGCGAGCCCCATGATGCCGCCGCGGAGGGCGTTCTTGATGACCTCGACGTCGCTGTAGTCAGGGGTGCCGCCTGCGGGCCGGGTGATGATTTCGGTGGCGAAGTCTTCGAAGCGGGCGTTGGGCGGAAGGACGATGGAGGAACGGATGGTGTGGGCGTTCTCGGGGAGATCGCCCCAATTGGCTTCGGCTGCGAGCCAACCTGGATCGAATGTGTGCATGGCGCCCACGATGATCGGCACGCCGGTTTCCTCGCTGACCGCCGAAATCCGGGCCGCTTCCTCGCCGCTCATGGCGAAGGGCTTTTCGCAGAGGACGGCTTTCTTTCCTGCACGGCATGCGGCGATGACCTGGTCCGCGTGAAACTGGTGGGGGCTGCAGATGGTCACGATGTCGACGTCGGGATCGCCCAGGAGCGCTTCCATGCTGGTGCTGTAGTTGGCGCCGACGCGGGCTGCGACCGATTCGGCGACAGAAGCGTCGACGTCCATGATGTGGCGGACTTCCAGGATATTCCGGAGCCGGGCGAGGGAAGGAAGGTGGATTGCTTGGGTGACCGGGCCGGCGCCAAGGATGCCGACGCCGAGGGGTCTGGTTGTTGCCTGTGACTGGCTGGACAAGATCAGTTACCTCTTCGTAAACGGAGTCTCGGGAGTTTCAGCGCGGCTTCGTGGGCTGCGTGACCCTTCTCACACACAACCTACGACGACTTTTGTCGATGAGCAAGCAAAAGTTGAAAATAGATCGACAATCTTTTGCCGCGTGACACCCATAAGCAATCGTGCTATCACTGATGCATGACCTCAGCACCCGGAAAAGAGCCCGGCAAGGACGGCCCTGTACAGGACGCCGGAAGCCTCTCGCGTGCAGGAGACCTGTTTCAGCTTCTTCGCGACGGCCAGGCACGGACCCGGGCCGAACTCGCCCTCACCACCGGACTGGCCCGCTCCACGGTCGCTTCGCGCATCGACGCACTCATGAATTCGGGACTCGTGGGCCCGGCCGGTGAGGCGAGTTCCAGTGGCGGCAGGCCGCCGTCGCGCTTTGCCTTCAACCCTGCGGCCCGGGTTGTCTTGGCGGTCGACGTCGGAGCGACGCACGTGATCGTCGCGGTCACCGATCTCGGTGGAAAAGTCCTGGCCGAGCGGCGCCTCGCGCAGGAAGTCGCAGACGGTCCCGACGTGGTGCTCGGCAGGGTGGTGGCGGCAGGGCGGGAGCTTCTCGCCGAAGCCGACCGCAACCCTGAAGACCTTGCCGGGATCGGCATCGGACTGCCCGGCCCGGTGGAACACGACACCGGCAGGCCGATCAAACCGCCGATCATGCCCGGCTGGGACGGATTCGACGTGGTCCGTTACATGCAGCGCTCGATGCCGGTTCCGGTCCTGGTGGACAACGACGTCAACATCATGGCCCTGGGCGAACGCACAGCGTATTGGCCGGACCACGACAATTTGCTCTTCATCAAAATCGCCACGGGCATCGGCGCCGGCATCATCAGCAGTGGTGAGCTGCAGCGCGGCGCCAACGGCACTGCCGGGGACCTCGGCCACGTCCGGGTTCCCCGCGGCGACGAGGTCCTCTGCCGATGCGGGAACTACGGCTGTCTTGAAGCCCTCGCCTCCGGGCCCGCCATCGCCCGCCAACTACAAGCCCAAGGACTCGTGGCCAGCAACGGGGGCGACGTGCTGCGGCTCGTAGCCGAGGGGAACCTGCAGGCCATCCAGGCACTCCGGCAGGCCGGGCGCGACGTCGGCGATGTCCTGGCAACCGTGGTCAACCTGCTCAACCCCTCCATGATCGTCATCGGCGGCAGCGTGGGTGAGGCCGGCGAGCACCTCGTGGCCGGCATCCGCGAAGTTGTCTACCGGCGCTCCCTTCCCTTGGCCACCTCGCATTTGCGCATCGGCATCTCGATGGCGGGCGACCAGGCCGCGATCCTCGGTGCGAGCCAGATGGTCACCCAACACGTTTTGTCCCCGGCCGTGATTGAAGCCACGCTCCAAGCAACGGGCTGAGGGGCTGATGGGCTTTTAACCCCCGCGCGAACTGGCAGCAAATGACCCTTGCCGCGGATTTTGGGGTCATCGCCTGCCAGTTCGCGCCGTGGAGGCGTGATAGCAATGAAGGTGATGCCTACTTTCCCTGCCATTCACTGCGCCCCATGACCGGCCAATTCCTCGCCAAGGTCCCGCGAGGCTGGCTGATCCTCGCGTGCATCGGCCTCATTGCCCTCAACATGCGAGGACCGTTCGTCGCGGTGGCGCCGGTGGTCGATTCCCTGAAACGGGATCTTGGATTCTCGCCCGTGGAACTCGGGCTGCTGACGGGCATTCCTGTGCTTTGCTTCTCGCTTGCCGCGCCGCTGGCCTCAACGGCCGGACGCAGGTTCGGCGCCGAATTCGCGGTGATGCTTACGCTGGTGGGTGTCCTGGCCGGCGTCGTCATCCGCTCCAGCGGCGGCGGTGTCCCGGTCATGGTGGGCACCGTCCTCATCGGCCTCGCCATCACCATCGGCAACATCGCAGTGCCGCTCATCATCCGCCGGGACTTCGCCCCACGACGCCAGGCAACCGCGATGGGCGTGTACACGGCGGCGCTGAACATCGGGTCCTTCCTGACCTCGGTGGCCACAGCCCCGCTCGCAGAACTTGTGGGCTGGCGGCTTGCCCTCGCCGCGAGTGCCCTCCTGGCCTTGGCGGCCATCCTGTTCTGGATCCCCACCGTCGGCGCCCGGCAAGCTTTCGTTCCCGCTGCGGTGCCGGCCGCCTCGGGCTCGCGGGGCGGCAAGGCTTCCGGTGTTGGCTGGCTGACCGTTGGCCTGACGCTCGGCTTCGCCGGCCAGGCGTTTTCGTACTACGGCGTGACGGCGTGGCTCCCAAGCTTCCTGGCCGATGAGCTTGGCATGGGCACAGCGCAAGCCGGCGCGGGATCGTCGCTCTTCCAGATTTTCGCGATTGTGGGCGGGCTCGGCGTGCCGCTGCTCGCCCGTTTCGCCAGCACGACGGCGGTGGCGGCCACCTTGGGTGCCTTGTGGCTCACGGTGCCCCTGGGTTTGTTGTTGGCCCCGGGCTGGTGGTGGGTGTGGTCGTCCCTCGGTGGAGTAGCGCAGGGTGGGGGCATCACGGTCATCTTCATCGCCATCATCAAGTTCGCCCGCGACCAAGCCTCGGCAGGGAAGATGTCCGCCGTCGTGCAAGGGGTGGGTTACTGCTTCGCGGCCTTGGCTCCCACCATCATCGGCTACGTGCACAGCATCTCCGGCAGCTGGACCGTGCCGCTCTTGGTGATCCTTGGCTCGGTCGCCGCGTTCTGCGTCTGCACCACCCTCTCGGTGCGCTGGGTGGCCCGGCAACGCTAGCCCCGCGCGAACGTCGTCGTCCCTTAACACCGCGCGAACTGGCAGCAGATGACCGTTCCCAAGCGTTTTGGGGTCATCTGCTGCCAGTTCGCGCGAGCGTTGATGAAGGGGTTCCGTCGCTGGGCTGCCTCCCCGGCCATCGGGGTCACTTGTTGCGAAGAGTGCAGGCAGCCCAGCGGCGGGGGCTTTTGTCTACTGTCCTAGGCCGCTACGAGTTCTTCCTTGGTCGCTTCCTCGCGGGCTTCGGTGAGGTAGCGGGCGTAGGCCGGGATGGTCAGGAAGGTGGGGAACTCCTCGGCCAGGGTGACTTCTTCGAAGATGCTGCGGGCATCGTTGAAGCGGTCGTCGTCGAAGCGTTCCAGGCGTGCGAACTCTTCGTCAAGGAGGTCGTTGATCCACTCGCGGGTGATGACTTCGCCGGTGTCGGTGATGGCGTGGGAGTAGATCCACTGCCACAGCTGTGAACGGGAGATCTCCGCCGTTGCTGCGTCTTCCATGAGGTTGTGGATGGCCACGGCGCCGTTGCCGCGCAGCCAGGACTCGATGTAGCGGATGCCCACTTCGATGTTGTTCCGGATGCCGGTCTCGGTGATCGTGCCGGTGGTGGAGGCGACGTCGATCAGGGCACGGTCGTCGGGGGTGACGTCTTCGCGTGAGCGGTCCAGTTGGTTCGGACGCTCGCCGAGGACGCCGTCGAACACTTCCCGGCACACCGGAACCAGGTCCGGGTGGGCCACCCAGGAGCCGTCGAAACCGTCGCCGGCCTCGCGGGTCTTGTCCGCGCGGACCTTCTCGAAAGCTGCCGTGTTGGCGGCCTCGTCCTTGCGGTTGGGGACGGCAGCGGCCATGCCGCCGATGGCCATGGCGCCGCGGCGGTGGCAGGCCCGGACCAGTTGCTCGGTGTAGGAGCGCATGAACGGCTGGGTCATGGAGACCTGGGCGCGGTCCGGGAGCACGAATCGGGGGCCGCGGGTGCGGAAGTTCTTGATGACGGAGAAGATGTAGTCCCAGCGGCCGGCGTTCAGGCCCGAGGCGTGATCGCGCAGCTCATAGAGGATTTCCTCCATTTCGAACGCCGCGGTGATGGTCTCGATCAGCACGGTGGCGCGGATGGTGCCCTGCGGGATGCCGAGCAGGTCCTGGGCCTGGATGAAGATGTCGTTCCAGAGGCGGGCTTCGAGGTGGTTCTCGATCTTGGGGAGGTAGAAGTACGGGCCCTTGCCCTGTGCGAGCAGGCGGCGTGCGTTGTGGAAGAAGAACAGGCCGAAGTCGACCACTCCACCGGCAACGGGCTTCCCGTCGATGAGCATGTGCTTCTCCGGCAGGTGCCAGCCGCGGGGCCGCACCACGATGGTGGGCAGTTCTTCGGCGGCACGGAGCTTGTATTCCTTGCCCTCGGGGGAGGTGAAGTCGATGCGCCGTTCCAGGGCGTCTGTGAGGTTCAGCTGGCCCTGGATGACGTTGCGCCACGTGGGGGTGGAGGAGTCTTCCATGTCGGCCAGCCAGACCTTGGCGCCGGAGTTGAGCGCGTTGATGGTCATCTTTCGGTCAACGGGTCCGGTGATCTCCACGCGGCGGTCTTCCAAGCCAGGGGCCGGGGGAGCGACCCGCCAGTTCGGGTCATTCCGGATGTCCGCCGTCTCCGGGAGGAACCGCGGATCCTGTCCGGCGGAAATCTGGCCGCGGCGGGCGTGCCGCGCCTGCATCAGCTCCTGGCGGCGCTCCGCCGTCGCGCGGTGCAGGGTTGCCACGAACTCGAGGGCATCCGGGGTAAGAACCTCGTTCTGCCGGTGGATGGGCTGTGCGGTCAGCGTGATGCCGTTGATCGTGTAATTGTCGGTGAAACTGTTCATTTCAATCTCTCCTCAGAGAAGCAAATGTTCGACGGCGGGCTGTTTAGCTGGGGGTTCGATACGGTGCGTGGCTGGGTCCGGCCTTCGGACCGGCATTGCTCTGCCTGCTATTCCCCGTTTCCGGGTCCGACCTCGCTGAGCGAGGACGGACCCGGAAACGGGGCCCCTTTTACGCAGGCTGCCGCAATACCGGACTCTTCGGCCTCGTGCGCCAGTCGCCAAGCGCCGCAAGGTCGGCGAAGGTGATCCGGAAGCGTGCGTAAAAGGGGCCCTGTCCCCGTCCTCGGCCGAGCTTTGCGAGGCCACAGGACCGGGATGGGGAATAGCACGCGGAGGATTGCCTTTGTCGGCCGCACCGCTGGGGGAGCGGCCCGCCGTCGGGAGGTTAGTGGAACTGGCCTTCTTCGGTGGATCCCACCAGGGCCAGGGTTGATGCGTTCGGGTTGAGCGCAGTTGCGATGTCGTCGAAGTAGCCGGTGCCGACTTCGCGCTGGTGCTTGGTTGCGGTGTAGCCGCGGGACTCGGAGGCGAATTCCTTTTCCTGGAGTTCGACGTAGGCGCTCATGCCTTCACGGGCGTAGCCGTGGGCGAGGTCGAACATCGAGTAGTTCAGGGCGTGGAAGCCGGCCAGGGTGATGAACTGGAACGTGAAGCCCATGGCGCCGAGTTCGCGCTGGAACTTCGCGATGGTGGCGTCGTCCAGGTGCTTGCGCCAGTTGAACGACGGCGAGCAGTTGTAGGAGAGCATCTGGTCCGGGAACTCGGACTTGACGGACTCGGCGAACTTGCGGGCGAGCTCAAGGTCCGGGGTGCCCGTTTCCATCCAGATGAGGTCGGAGTACGGGGCGTAGGCCTTGGCGCGGGCGATGCAGGGTTCGATGCCGTTGCGGACCTTGTAGAAGCCCTCCGCGGTACGGACCGGCTGTCCCCCTTCGCGGAGGATGAATTCCTGGTCGCGCTCGTCGACGTCGGAAGTGATCAGGGTGGCTGCTTCGGCGTCGGTGCGGGCGATGATCACCGAAGGGGTGCCCGCGACGTCGGCCGCGAGGCGGGCGGCGTTCAGGGTCCGGACGTGCTGCTGGGTGGGGATGAGCACCTTGCCGCCGAGGTGGCCGCACTTCTTTTCGGACGCGAGCTGGTCTTCCCAGTGCACGCCCGCTGCGCCGGCCTGGATCATGGATTTCATGAGTTCGTAGGCGTTCAGCGGGCCGCCGAAACCGGCTTCGGCATCGGCGACGATCGGGACCAGCCAGTCCTCGACGGTCTGGATGCCTTCGGAGAATTCGATCTGGTCGGCGCGGAGCAGGGCATTGTTGATGCGCCGGACCACGGTGGGGACCGAGTTCGCCGGGTACAGCGACTGGTCCGGGTAGGTGTGGCCGGAGTTGTTGGCGTCGGCCGCGACCTGCCAGCCGGAAAGGTAGATGGCCCGCAGCCCGGCTTTGACCTGCTGCACGGCCTGGTTGCCGGTCAGCGCACCGAGGGCGTTGGTGTAACCGCCGGTCTTGGCCTCTTCGCTGAGCTGCTTCCACAGCTTCTCGGAGCCGCGCCTGGCCAGGGTGTGTTCCTCGGAGACGCGGCCGCGGAGGCGGACGACGTCGGTGGCCGAGTAATCGCGGGTGACGCCTTCCCAACGCGGGTTGGCAGCCCATTCGAGCTCCAGTGCGGCGGCCTGCTGAGCGGAGGTGGGCTGCTCTGGTTCAAATGCTGCGGTCATTGTTCTGTCTCCTTTGACGCTACTTTGGCGTGTTGCTGTGTATGTAGCCCCGGCCGATCATCGCTGCGCCTTTGCAGTTCCGGTCGGCCGGGGTTTCCGTAGTTCTTACTTTTCAGTACTTCCAAGAGGCTTGCTAGATAAAAAGCATGGAAAGAAATGCACTTCTTCGCGTATCCTCAAGAAATGTCACCTGTGAGCTGGAACCGCGAAGTACCGCCGCCGTCGTCGTCCGCCTCTGACGCGGAACTGGACGTCATCAGCCTCGGCCGCCGCGTGCGGTATCTGCGCAAGCAGGCCGGGCTGACCCTCGACGACGTGAGCGCCGCCGTCGGGACCGCCCCCAGTCAGCTGAGCCTTATTGAGAACGGCAAGCGCGAGCCCAAACTGGGCCTGCTGAAGCAGCTCGCCGCCGCACTGAATGTCGGCATCGAACAGCTGCTCGGAGCGGAACCGCCCAGCAGACGGGCCGCCCTGGAAATCGAGTTGGAGCGGTACCAGCGCGGGCCTCTCTATGAGTCGCTGAACCTGCCGAAAATCCGCGTCAGCTCGCGGCTTCCGCTCGATGTTCTCGAGTCGCAAGTGGGCCTCCTGCAGGAGCTTGAACGCAAGC
Source organism: Arthrobacter gyeryongensis (assembly GCF_039543785.1). Classification (NCBI taxonomy): domain Bacteria; kingdom Bacillati; phylum Actinomycetota; class Actinomycetes; order Micrococcales; family Micrococcaceae; genus Arthrobacter; species Arthrobacter gyeryongensis. The sequence goes on along the minus strand of NZ_BAABKK010000026.1, from coordinate 206,492 downwards.
TCAATGAGCAGGTCGCGACGCCGGAAGAGGCTCGCCGCGCGAACGGCGAACTGCGTGCCATGATGCGCGAGCGCGGCAACTATTTTCCGGAGTACGAGGCCGAGGCGCAGAAGGTCCTCAAGGGCGTTGGCTACACGACCGGGCCCTTGAGCCAGCACGTCATTGCGGACATCGCTGACCACCTCGGATTCACGCTGCACCACGTGGGCGACTTGCCCCATTCCACCCGTTCAGTGACCGATCTAAAGAATCACCGAATTTATCTAACGCAGAGCCAGCGGCAGGACCACGATCCCCGCTCGGTCCTCCTGCAGGCCCTGGGCCACTACGTCCTGGGCCACGAGACGCCCAAGAACTACGGCGACTTCCTGGCACAGCGGGTCGCGACCAACTACTTCGCCGCGGCGCTGCTGCTGCCCGAACACGCCACCCTGGAGTTCCTGCAGAAGGCGAAAGCTGCCAAGGAGATCGCAGTCGAAGACATCCGCGACGCCTTCGCCGTCTCCTACGAAACCGCGGCACACCGCTTCACCAACCTGGCCACAAAGCACCTGGGCATCACCACTCACTTCCAGAAGACCCACCAGAGCGGCATCATCTACAAGGCCTACGAGAACGACGGCGTCGCCTTTCCCCAGGACCATACCGGCGCCATCGAGGGCCAGCCGGCGTGCAAAGCCTGGACTTCGCGTGCCGTGTTCGACGTTCCGGACAAGTTCAGCGCCTACAGCCAATACACCGACACCGTCTCCGGCACTTACTGGTGCACGGCACGCACAGAGCGTTCCGCGGCCGGCGAGTTCTCGCTCAGCATCGGCGTGCCGTACCAGCACGTGAAGTGGTTCCGCGGGAGGGAGACGACGGCGCGGGCTACCTCGACGTGTCCGGACCCGAACTGCTGCAAGCGCCCGCCGGCGTCGTTGGCTTCATCCTGGGCAGGCAATGCCTGGCCGTCCGCCCGGGCCCACTCGCACCTCCTGGCCGCCATGCCGCCGGGCGCGTTCCCCGGCGTCGACGAGACCGAGGTGTACGCGTTCCTGGAGGCGCACTCGGGGTAGTTTCGTGCGAGGCGTTTGGGGGCTACTCCTTAAGGACCGGGTAGCTCAAGTGCGTGACGCCGACACCCTCGACGACGGTCGGGTTGCCCAAAGTGACCGGCGCGTTCTCAACGCGATCGAACATCCGGATACCGGATCCGAGCAGCAGCGGAACCAGGTCGATGCGGATTTCGTCGAGCAGGCCGGCATCGAGGCACTGCCGAATGGTGTCCGGCCCGTGCATGCCTACGATCTTGTCGCCGGCCGCGGCCTTTGCCTGCGCGACGGCGCTTTCCAGCCCGTCGGTAACGAAATGCACTGCAGAGTCGGAACGGGGCCAGCCCTCCGGCATCTGATGCGTCACCACATACGCGGGCACGCCGAACGGGTGTTGGCCGCCCCAAGCGTCGGCGCGGTCGGAGGTGCGTCGCCCGGTGAGCATCGAGCCTACCTCGCCCATCAAAGCCCGAAGGTGTTCGGCGCTCGCCTCGGAAACATGGAACGTGAACCCCGGGTTGAAGGTCGGGACGTCGACGTCGCCCGCGAAGTACCAGTCGAAGACTTCGTCGACGCCATCCTCGAGATCCGCCACGTAGCCGTCGAGGGACATCGACATGAACGCCACCACCTTGGTCATTACTTTGCTCCTTCGGTTTCGGACGGGCTTGGGCCAGCCGGGGCCGGCCGGGTCAGACGGACATGGCCCAAGACAAAGCCGCATCCCGTCGCGGCTCAGAAGGGTCTATCAGCCTGATTCTGTCCACGAGCCGGACACGGTCGATGAGGGATGACTCGATGAGTGCCAGAACGAACGCGTGGTCCTTGGGTCGCGCGGCAATGAGCTTCGCTGCGCAGAGATCGTATGGGTCCAGGCAAAGCCCTGTGCTGTTCCGGGTCCGCTCATTGCGCACACCGACGAGTCGGTACTCCCAGTCCTCCGGGAGCACCGCAGTCTCCCTTTCGGCCGCCTGGACGTAGAAGCCGAACTCCTTGTGGAAAGGCGACCACTCACCCAGCGCGGAATCAATGCTGTCCGCCAGCGTGCCGGCGTCGTCATCGGAAAACGGAGCGATGTCGACCGCATCCGACATGGTGATTGCCGCAGGCAGCTGGTCCTCCGTGAAGGATCCCAGAATTGACTGGCTGCCGATCACGATCACCCGGTCGCCGTGGATGATATCCGTAGCGGCCCGAATGGCGTGCTCAAGCTCATCGCGGCGCATGGCTGTACCGTACCCCCGCACAGCTCGATTGTCAGTAGCCGCCCCGCTGCCGCGCGCGTTCAGCCAGCAGCGTTGCTGCCTTTTCGATGAGCTCGTGCGGAATCGGCTTTCCCAAGGGGAACTTCAACGTCCCCTTGGCCGCCCGGAAAGGGGAGATTTCGCTCTCGAAGGCCTCGTCGCCGTCGGGCACTGGATAGACGGAGATGTGGTGCTTCCACGCCGCGAAATACACCACGTAGTGGCCGTCGAGCGTGATGGTGGGAATACCGTAACTGATCCTGTCCGCGGCTCCGGGCACCGCTGCCAGGGCCCGGGGACGCTCGCTCACTTATATTCGGTCTTGGCGGGACCCTCGCTCACGTATGTCGGGTTTTGGCCGGACGCTCGCTCCCTGGGGGTGACGAGTGTCATGGACGGTGGCGAGTTTGCCTGACCATTCGTGATTCCTCGATGCGAGAATGGTGGAGGCTCCGCGGTCTTGCAGGCGGGTCCACCACCAGTGCTAATACAGCGGGGCGCCGTGCTAACTCCGGCCGCTTGCGCGAACCACTACGAACGGACAAGCGATGACGTCAGCATCAGAATCCCAGACCCTGAGTAAACCCGCGCCGCGTTTCGCCTCGATAGGCTCCCCGTACTTCGGCATCATGCTGGCGTGCATGGCCGTCGTGCTGATCCTGTCCAACATCGGCGCTGCCAAAGGCGTCGTCTTCGGTCCGATCATCACCGACGGCGGATTCTTCCTCTTCCCGCTTGCGTACATTCTCGGCGATGTGATGAGCGAGATTTATGGATTCAAAGTTGCCCGCAAAGCGATCATCACCTCGTTCGCACTGTCAGCATTCGCATCGCTCTGCTACTGGATCATCATCGCGCTGCCCGGTTTCAATGACGATTACGGCAACGCCAAGCAGGCTGCCATCGAAGGCGCACTGGGGCCGGTTCCCCAGATCGTCCTTGCTTCCCTTCTCGCGTTCCTGGCCGGCCAGACCATCAACTCCCTGATCCTGGTCAAGATGAAAGCCCGTTCGGGTGAGAGAACCCTCTGGGCCCGGCTCATGGGTTCGTCCGGGGTGGGCGAATTCGTGGACACGCTCATCTTCTGCAGCATCGCGGCCTCGGTCATTGGCATCACGGACTTCGGAAGCTTCGTCAACTATGTGCTGGTTGGCTTCGTATACAAGGTCGGCGTCCAATACATCCTCGTTCCCGTGACGTCGTTGGTCATTGGCTGGATCAAGAAGCGAGAGCCCAGCTATTGGGCCTGAGCACGAAATCCGGGTCGCGGGACGCAATACATGTGAGCGAGCGTCCGGCCGGGAGGGCATTTATGTGAGCGAGCGTCTGCCCGGGAGGGCATTTATGTGAGCGAGCGTCTGGCCGGGAGGGCATTTATGTGAGCGAGCGTCGTCCTTGGCTCAGGGGAACCGCAGGGAAGTCCGGTAGTTTCAGAGGATGAAGCTGGGAAACGCCGTCCTGACGGCCGAGAATCTTGTTGCAGGCTATGGCGAGCATGCAGTGTGCGGGCCGCTCGACGTCGAGGTTTTCCCCGGGCAAGTCCTCGGGATGGTGGGCGAAAACGGTGCCGGCAAATCTACCCTGCTGCGCACGATGATCGGCGCCCAGGCCGCCATTGAGGGCGATGCCCACGTTCTTGGCTTGATGCCGGACGACCGCTCGGCCCTCTTTCGCAGCAAGGTCTCGGTGCTGCTGGATGAAGATGCCTACTTTGATTCACTCACCGTCCGCGAGCATCTTTCCTTGGTGGCCCGGGGGCATGGCCTCGGCAACCCCGATGCTGCCGTGGAGGGAGAGATCGGCTTCTTCGAGCTCCAAACTGTGGCGGATGCGTTTCCCGATCAGCTCTCCTCAGGACAGCGCCGCAAGCTCCTCTTGGCCTCGGCATTCATCCGCCCCTTCGAACTTCTGGTCCTGGACGAGCCGGAGCAGCGGCTCGATACCCGCATGCGCGGCTTGCTCGCCCAGCGGATCGCCAGAACTGCCAAGAAGAGTGCCGCAGTCGTCATGGTCACTCACGATGCGGACGTCGCCCAGACCGCGTGTACCAGAGCGGTAATAGTCGACGACGGCGGTGCGCGCGTGGTTAGTACGGACGAGGCTGTGGCGAGGATTCGCCGGTGAGCATGTCCACTGCTGCCGTAGCGCAGCCGGAGTTCGTGGACTTCGACCCCGAGAGTGCCACGCGAAAGGTCATCCGCCCGCGCGGCCAGTCCTTGCTTTCCAGGCTCAACGAACTGTACATCCAGTTCCTGACGTTCGGCGTCGGCCTGATCTACGCGATTGGCCTCCTCAACGGGCTCACCGCCGCCGCCGAACACGGCTTCGGCGGCCACCTGATTTCGGCCAGTTACGGTGTGGTCCAAGTTGAGTACGGCCTAGTGGCCGGATTCGGGCTCTTGGGCCTCGCGGCCTATTGGGTGGCGGGCAGGCTCGGGCCACTCGCCATCACGGCGAATCAGCGGCACTGGTGGTACTCACTGGCTATCGACCGCGAGCCGCTTCTAGCCCGAGGATTGCGCCGCGCAGTCTCGGCTGCCGCCGTCGTCGGAGCCCTCACCACCATTCCGGTAGCAGTCATCAGCGGCTCGACCGCGATGGTGTTTGCCGGGCGCGTCTTGGCAGGGGCGCTGACCGGTGCGGCTATTCTCGCGTTGGCCGCGTTCGCCCAGACGCGCTTGGCCGGGCCGGCCAGGATCCAGAGGCCGGCGCGGCCGCAAGGCCGGGCAACCTCGTGGCTGTTGGCTGCCGCTTCGGCGGCACTCGGCGCAATGCTGTTCGGGACGTTGCAGGGCAACTGGATCTTCGCCGTCGCCCCTGCAGTCGCCTTGGTCGCCGCGGCACTCGGCATGCGAAACAAGCTCTCCAGCGTCCGCACGACATCGCTGCTCAAGGCGGGGTCCGCGAGGGGACATGTCCAGGCTGCGCTCACACTAATGGACACGGGGGAGCTCAGTGCATCGCTTTCCAGCGGCGCCAAACGGAGCAGGGTGAAGCTCCCGGGAACGCCGCGCACGGCAGCGGGCGCGCTCTTCCACGCGGAGGCAACGGTACTCGCCCGGCAGCCTGGCCGGCTGTGGCGCTGGGGCCTGGGTCTCGCCGTCGTTCCCTTTGCTGGGCTGGTCCGGACGTTCGATTCACCCGTCATCCTGCTTCCCGTGCTGCTTGCCGCGGCGATCTTCTCATCGACGGCGGCGGCCGGGCCGCTTTGGCAGTTGCGGATGGCCCCCAGCCTCGACGCCCTCCTCCCCATTTCCAGGACAACCTCGCGCTGGGTCCACGTCGCGCTGCCAGTCATCCTGATGGGGTTGTGGACGACGGCGGCTGCCGGATTCTTCGTGCTGGCGGGCGGCTTCCGGGTGGAGCTCCTCGTCCTGGGCGCGGCGGCGGGCGGCGGTTTGGGCGCGGGGATGCTGCGACGAGCCTTCCGCCAGCAGGAAGACCTGACCAAGCTGGTGTACCTGATGCAGCTTGGACGGAGCGGACCGGCCATGCTGGGAACCAGGATCCGAGGCTACGTGCTGTGCCTCTTCGCCCTGGTCCCTTTGGCTTTGGGCATGCTCTTCAACGCTCCGGAACTCTTGGTGACGCCCGCCGTCGTGCTCAATGTGGTGCTCCTGGTGATCGGCGTGACGACGGCGGACCGCCCCTGAAGGGGCTCCCCTGCGCGAACTCGGCGGGAGGCGACGGCGAGCTCGGCGGCAGCGACCGCGAAGCTACGAGTAGTACTGCCCCAAGGTCTCGGCCTTGAACTCGAAGAAGTCCCTGGATTCGATAGCCAGACGGGCGTCGTCCACCATCTTCACCACGAAGCGCTCGTTGTGGATGGAGATGAGCGTGTGCGAGAGCAGTTCGTGGGCCTTGTACAGGTGGTGGATATACGCGCGCGAATAGTTGGCGCAGGTGTAGCAGTCGCAACCATCCTGCAAGGGTCCGAAATCCGATTTGTAGCGTGCCCCGGAGAGGTTGTACCGACCGGACGGAGTGTAAAAGGCCGAGTTGCGGGCCACCCGGGTGGGGGAGACGCAATCGAAGGTGTCGGCGCCGTTTTCGATGGACGTGAAGATATCGTCCGGCTCGGAGATGCCCAGGAGGTGCCGAGGCTTGTTCTCGGGAAGTTCCTCGTTGCACCAGCGCACAATAGTGCCGAGGTTCTCCTTCTCCAAGGCGCCCCCGATGCCGAAACCATCGAAGGGCATCCCGCCAAGGTCCCGGCAGGCCTTGCGGCGGAGGTCCTCGTATTGCGCACCCTGGATGACACCGAACAGGGCTTGGTACGGCTTGCCCACCCGCTCGGCCGTCAGCCGCTCATGCTCCACCACACAGCGCTCGGCCCAACGACGCGTGCGCTGCAGGGATTCCTCTTGGTAGCCGCGGGAATTCTGCAGGGTGGTCAGCTCGTCGAAGGCGAACATGATGTCTGCGCCGATCTGGTGCTGCACCCGCATGGAGATCTCCGGCGAGAAACGGTGCCTGTCCCCGTTAAGGTGCGACTTGAACCAGACGCCGTCCTCGTCCACGTGGGCCAGCCTCTCCTTGCCGGGGGCCACGGCATCGTCTGGTCCCGACGCATCCACGGAGGTCATGTCGATGACCTTCTTGAACCCCGAGCCGAGGCTCATGACCTGGAATCCGCCCGAGTCCGTGAACGTGGGTCCGTCCCAGTTCATGAATGCGCCGAGCCCTCCGGCGGCGTCCAGAATCTCCGGTCCGGGCTGCAGGTACAGGTGGTACGCGTTGGCCAGCAAAGCCTGCGCGCCGAGTTCCTTCATGGATTCGGGCAGCACGGCTTTGACAGTGGCTTTGGTCCCGACGGCAATGAATGCGGGCGTCTGGATCTGGCCGTGCGGGGTGGTGATGGTTCCGGTGCGGCCCAGGAACTCTCCGCGCTTGCCGCCGCCGTGCCGGCTGCCGCCGTCGGCGTTCAAAAGGCCCGACGACGGCGGGCGCGTTTCGCTGAGCCGCGTACCTACCTCGAAGGAAAATGCGGACTGCCGGGCAGCCCCGAGCGCGGAAGGATCGGACTTGGAGTTAGACCCGGAAGCAGGCAGTGAAGAATCGGCTGGCACCGTTACAGTCTGCCAGCCCCGGAGCGTGAATCGTCAGTGCGAATGCACCTCTGTGGGGTAGTTCTCAGCCTTCCAGCCGTCCCAGTGGGAGCGGATCGAGTCCAGGCTGGCCGCGCCGAGGTCGTAGGTTGAAGCGATCACGATAGTGCCGCCGTCGGGCCTCTTCTCCGGAATCACCGGCTGGTCAGCCACAATCAGCAGCCCGTCGCCGTGTTCCGCGTAACTGTGCACGGTGAGGCCCACCTGGTGGTTGCTCCGGAACCAGACCTTGCCGGAAAGGGCCTCGCCTGTGGGGAGCGTGAGCGAGTATTCCTCCCCGGGAGCCGGGACGTCGGCCAGGCCAAGTTTCTGGATCCCGGAGCCGCTACCGCCGGGCAGGGAGACAAAATGCGTACGCCGGTGCCCGTGTGGATGGCGTTCCAGGGCGAATCGGAGCTGGTGCAGGAAGGTCAGCCAGCCTTGGGTGATGTCCTCGTCCCACGCGGCCCATTCGGAATCGTGGTCCAGGGCTGCCCGAGTCACGCGGACCTCGGTGCCTGCGCTGACCGGGGTGAGCTCGAAGACGTCCCCGCCGTTCACAGTGAGGCTTGTGTGGTCGGGACCCTCGACCACGTCGGTGCTGAAGTAGATTTGGTTGATTTCGTCGCCGAGCTCGTCGGCCTCCCAGCCGTGCCATTGAGCCACGAGCGACGGTTCGCGCAGCGAAGTCCAAACTTGCTGCGCGTCGGCATTAACAACAACGCTCAGATTGTTCGTCATGGCCCGAATCTACCGCCGTTGGCGTGAACGCGACAGGTCTTGCGAAATCCTCCGATAGCGCCTAGGCCCGCACGGCCTCGAGTTCGTTCGCGATCCGGTGATCGAGTTCACCTACGCCAAGGGTGTTCGAGCCGCCGTGCGAGCGCAGGAACAGCAGGGTTTCGAGCCGGAGCAGCCGCCATTCACGCTCGGCGTCGCGGTTGCCGTTGTCGATGGAGCGGAAGATTTCCTTGTCGTACAAGTTCGGTTCGTTGAGCCCGCGCTGCCGGACCTTGGCGGCAATCCGGGCCTTGAACGGGTCCGTCTCCACGGTGTCCGGGGCTTGCAGGAGCTGATCGTAGACTTCCGCGCGTTCCGTCTGGCCGAGCTCGCGGCAAATGAAGCTGGAAAGTGCGAGGGAACGTTCAACAGACATCCACCGGTCGCGGTTTCCGTCGTAGGGGAGCACGTTGAGAATATCCGCCACCGCAAGGGCGTGGTCCGGATCGCGCAGTTCGATGAAAAGGTCGTGGGCCAGGTCGCTCAGATCCCGCAGGCAACTTCCCGACTTCGTGTTGATGCCCTTCACGAGGCGTTCGCTCAGTACCGCGACCCCATTCCGGCCGGGGTGCGCTTCGCCAGCGGCGGCCACGACGTCCTCCGGCGAGTCGGTCGGTTCCGGGATCAGCGCGAGCTGCTCGGGACTCGGTGCCGTCGAGGGCGCAAGGGATCCGCTCACAGTCGGTGCCACCGCAGGCAAAGGAGGTACGACGACGGCGGGAACGGTTTCCACGGGTGAGTCACCGGCGTCGGGGGTAACAGCGTCGGGCTCGGCGCCGGCGGGCGCGTCGCCGGAAGCCGGTTCCGCCAGCAGGGCCGGCTCTTCGGCGAGCGTGTCGTCGTCGGGAACGACAGCTGCTTCGCCCACCGGGACGCTGGACCCGATCGCGATCCGCACTTTTCCGCCGTCGAGCGTGGTCACCAGAATGAGTGCGGGCACGCCAAAATCGTCGTGTTCGAGCTCGATGTCCGTGATTTCCTCCGCGGGACCATCCCCAGGGAGGAACAGGAAGTCCCCAATTTTTAGGGCCCCAGCTTGCTTTTCACGGTACTGCTGGTCGGCCGGGCTGTGAGTCATCGGAAGTCCTTTGGTTCTCTTGGGGTCCGCCCAACAGTCTATAAAACCCACCCGACAAATCGGGGAGGCGGCTACTGCCCGGGATGCGGCTACTGTCCGACGCCGGCAAAAGCCAAGGCCTGGCGCACCAGATTGCCTCGACCGCCGCTGAATTCCTGCTGGACGTCGTCGCTGAGGATTTCCTGCGGAGTCATCCACGTCAGCTCGAGGGCGTCCTGGCGCGGTTCGCACTCGCCGGTCACGGGGATGACATAGACGAGGGACACTGCGTGCTGGCGGTCGTCCGTGAAGCCGGTCTGCGACGGCGCCGGGAAGTATTCGGCCACCGTGAACGGCACGGGACTGACGGGCAACTGGGGGAATGCCAGCGGCCCGAGGTCCTTTTCCATGTGCCGCAACAGCGCGGCCCGGATGGTTTCGCGGTACAGCACGCGGCCGGACACGAAGGATCGGACCATGGTGCCGTCGGCGTCGCCCTGGAGCAGGGTACCTACCTCGTTGACGAATCCGAGTGGATCCAGACGCACGGGAACCGCCTCCACGTAAACCATGGGGAGGCGGCCGCGGGCTTCGAAGAGGTCTTCATCGGAAAGCCAGCCGGAGTACGGGTCAGGGGTACGAACACTCATGGTTAAGTTCTACCCCATCCCATGCCGTTCCATGCCGTACGAATCAGACAGCCAGGATTGCGTCGAGCCCAAAACCCGGAACGCTCGCTCACTTCTGGTGTCCAATCGGGCGACGCTCGCTCACTTCTGGTGTCCAATCGGGCGACGCTCGCTCACGTGTGTGGCCAAAATCGGGATCCCGCGCTCAGATGATCTGAGCGGGCGTTTGGGGAAAGGCCGATATAGGTGAGCGAGGGTTGGGTATGTAGTCAGTGGGCTTTCGCCACAGCCTAGCTGGCACCAGAATGGGGCCATGGCTGTTGAACTTGAAGAACTGATCGTCAAAGATGCCGCCGAATGGCGGTCCTGGCTCGAAAAGAACGGCGGCGATAGCCCTGGCGTGTGGCTCGTGCTGCACAAGAAGGGCGGCAACGTGACGGAACTGGATTACGCCGCTGCCTTGGATGAGGCGCTTTGTTTCGGTTGGATCGACGGCCAAGGCAGAAGGCGCGACGACGAAAGCGTCTTCCAGCGCATGACCCGTCGCGGCCCCAAAAGCCCATGGTCCAAACGGAACGTGGGGCACATTGCCCGTTTGGAAGCCGAGGGCAAGATGACCGCAGCCGGATGGGCCGCCGTCGACAGCGCCAAGGCTGACGGGCGTTGGGAAGCTGCCTACGTGGGCCAAGCGGACGCGGAAGTCCCGGAGGACCTCGCTGCCGCCATCGCCGCAGTTCCCGAGGCCCAGGCGATGTTCGATGTGCTCACTGCGGTCAACCGCTATTCCCTCATCTACCGCACCAACTCAGTGAAGAAGGCGGAAACGAGGGCAAGGAAGATCGCTGGCTTTGTCGAGATGTTGGCTCGGCAGGAGACACCGTATCCGCAGAAGAAAAAGCCCGCGGTGGCGGAATAACCGCGTGGACCTACTCGGGCTTCTCTCGGGATAGAGCGACGATCCAGCCTGGAGTGTCTTCCCCGAGCCGCTGGTCCAGCACGACCCTGGCCTTGGCAGCGGCGATCTGGACCTTGCGGTCTTCAGCGGTCACCGAATCGGGACGCTGCGAGGGGGCGACGGCGCGGGTTTCGGACGCTGTGGCAGCTGCCAGGAGCTCATCCTCGGTGCCGACTTTGAGGAGCGCGAGTTCCTCCCGTGACGCGAGTTCGCTGTGGCCCAGAATCTCGATGGCCTTCTGGCCCATTTCGGCCTCGGAGCGGCCGCGGGACAGGGATGCGTCCAGCGCCCACTGAGCGCGCCGCCACCACTCGGACCTGTTATCCGCACGCGCCTTCTGCCGCAGCGACAAGAGGCCCACGATTGCGGCAACGATCGCCGCAACAAGGACAGCGAGCGGGCTGAGCGCGCCAAGGATTTGCCACCATTCCGCCGGCGCACCGACCACGGTGACAGGTATCGGGCTCGGGATCGGGTTCACAGCTCCAGACTAGGCCCCGGCACTGACAATTGCCGGACGCGCGTGGCGGCTTCCAGCACCATCCACGCCTGCAGTTGGCAGGAGAGCTCGACGGCGGTGCCCTCCGGATACGTCTCGGCGGCCGGACGCTGTGGTTCCGTCGAGAAGACGAGCCAGCCGTCGTCGTCGTACTTTCCGGACGTCCAGTTGGCAGCGTCGGTGCGCACAGTCCGCCCCGCCCAGACCGCCTCCGCGGTATCGAGCACCAATTGCCGCGCGGTAACGCGGGTGGGGGCGGGCAACCGCACGTCTCCGGCGGCGAGCGCCAGGTAGCGGACGAGGATCCCGGTGAAGAGTCCGCCGTCGCCGGTGCCGTCGCCGCGAAGAACGAGCCTCCCCGCCCCGTCAGGCGGTCCGGGGACCGTCAGATGTTCGGCCACCGAGCCCACCAGGGCGGCGCCGCGTGCCAGGTTCGCGTCTCCACCGAGTTCCAACAAGGCGCCGAGCGCTGGACCCTGGTTGTAGGTGTAGATCTCTTCGGCGACGACGAGCTTGCCCTCCTTGATCCACGCGCCGTCGAGGTATAGGCCGCGCGTGGGTTCGAAGAGCGTGGCGTCGAGCCAGTCCAGGAGCCCCTGTGCCCGCTCGTGCTTGCCGGTCCGGGCGAAGTGCAGGGCCACCGGCCCTGTGGCCGGGGCGTTCTTGAAATCGCGTTTGGTGCTCCAGAAGGTGCCGCCGCCCATGTCGTCCGTGGATGCCGACTCGAACCGCAGAGAGAGGTCTTCCTGCAGCCGGGCGTTGCGTCGGCGGCCCGGCTTGTGCGCCTTTTCGGCCAAGGCGTCCAGACGCAAGACGGCGAGGGCGAGCCATGCCATGTCGTCGTAGTAGCCGTTGATGTAGCGCAGGAAGTTGCGCAAGCGGATAGTGCTGACCAGGCGCGAAGCGAGCCTGCCCGCGCTCGGGTGATCCCCGCCGTCGAACCTTGATCCCGAGGCCAGTTCGCGCAACCCGGCGTCCACGAGGCAATCGACGTAGTGCGCCTGCCACCAGTAGTTCCACGGCTGACCCGGAAAACGCGTGGACGGCCGGACTGACGCCGCAAGGTGCGTTCCGGGAAGGAAAAGGAGGCGCCGCCCGAAATGCCGGGTCACCGAACGAGCGGCGTGGTCGGCTCGCGCGGCCCAATCCGGTGTTCCGGAGGTGCGCTGCGGCGTGTCGGGAGCGGACATGGTGACAGCCTAACGCCGCACGCTTGGCCGCAGGCCCCTCCCCAGTGCACAATCAAAGTGATTCAGTTAACATTCATTAACGGATTTTGGTTCTGCATCGAGGAGGATGGATGGACATCAAGGGCGCAGTTGCGTTGATAACCGGCGGGGCTTCGGGACTGGGGGCCGCAACCGCGAGGCGATTGCTCGACGCCGGAGCATCGGTAGTGCTGCTTGACCTCCACTCATCTCCCGGCGAGTCCCTCGCCGCCGAACTCAATGCCTCGGGAGCCGACGGCAGGGCCGTGTTCGTCCCCGCCGACGTCACCAACGAAGAACAAGTGCAGGCCGCCGTCGACGCTGCCGTCGCGCTGGGTCCGCTCCGGATCCTGGTCAGCTGCGCCGGCGTAGCAACCCCTGGGAAGGTGCTCGGCAAAGACGGCGTGCTGCCGCTCGAGAACTTCAACAGGGTCATCCAGATCAACCTCGTTGGCACCTTCAATGTGATCCGCCTGGCTGCCGCCGCCATGGCCCAAAACGAACCTGCGTCCACTGAGCTCGGTGGGGAGGAACGCGGCGTCATCATCAACACAGCCTCGGTGGCGGCTTTCGATGGGCAGATCGGGCAGCCTGCGTATGCCGCGTCCAAGGGAGCCGTGGCCGCTATGACGTTGCCCCTGGCCCGTGAATTCGCGCGCTCGCTGGTGCGTGTCGTGGCCATTGCGCCGGGCATCTTCGAAACACCCATGCTGGCCGGCTTGCCCCAGGACGCACAGCTCTCCCTCGGCCAGCAGGTACCGCACCCGGCCCGTCTTGGCCGCCCGGCCGAGTACGCCAACCTCGTGGCGCACATCGTGGAGAATGCCATGCTCAACGGTGAAACCATCCGCCTCGACGGCGCAATCCGGATGGCACCGAAGTGAGCGAGGCACACAAGCTAGCGGCCGCCGTCGAACACTCGGCTGGTTCCCTGCCCGATTTGCCCGGGGCGGACTTTTTCGATTTCGAATCCCTCCTCAGCGTCCAGGAACAGCGCAAGCTCAACGAGCTCCGGGAGTTCCTGGCCGCGGAGATCGCGCCGTATGCCAAGGATTGGTGGGACAAAGCTGAGTTCCCGGCGCACATCCTGCCCAAGCTCGCAGCGCTTCGCCTGAGCACCCCCACGCACCGCGGCTACAGCAACCTGTTTGCAGGGCTCGTGATCGCGGAAATGACCCGCGTGGACACCTCCATTGCCACGTTCTTCATGGTCCACCACGACCTTTTCATCGAGGCGCTCTACGAGTTCGGCTCCAAAGACCAGCAGGACCGCTACCTCGACGACGCCTCCAACCTCCGGACCACCGGAGCGTTCGCGCTCACGGAACCGGACCACGGCTCCGACGTGGCCGGCGGCCTGCAGACGGTGGCCCGCCGGGTCGCCGGGGGAGCCGACGACGGCGGCGACTACTGGGTGCTGAACGGCGCCAAACGCTGGATCGGCAACGGGACGTTCTGCGACCACATGCTGGTATGGGCCCGGGACGAAGCCGACGGCGCTATTCGCGGCTTCATCGTGGACGGCACGCTGCCCGGGGTGACGCGGACCAAGATCGAAAACAAGATTGCCCTGCGCACCGTGCAAAACGCCGACATTGTCCTCAAGGACGTCCGGATTGCCGAGGCGGATCGTTTTTCCGGGATCAACAGTTTCACCGACACCAACCACCTGCTGCGCGGATCCAGGCTGATGGTGGCCTGGCAGGCCGTGGGGCAGCAGTTGGCGGCATTCGACGTCGCCCGCCAGTATGCGCTTGACCGCCAGCAGTTCGGCCGCCCGCTGGCGAAGTTCCAACTCATCCAGCAGCAATTGGTGGACATGCTCGGAAATGCGGTGGCCAGCATGGGCATGATGGTGCGGATCGCCCAGCTGCAGGAGGACATCTACGCGGACAGCAAGGGAGTTCGGCACGGCGGAGCCCAAATGGCACAGGTGGCACTGGCCAAGGCGTACTGCAGCGCCCGGATGCGCGAAACCGTAGCCATGGGCCGGTCCATTCTGGGCGGGAACGGCATCGTGACCGATTACCGGATGGCCAAGATCTTTGCTGATGCCGAGGCGATCTACACGTATGAAGGATCGTTCGAGATCAACTCGCTCATCGTGGGCCGGGCCGTGACAGGGGTCTCCGCGATCGTTTGAGGTTTTCGCTTCAACCACTCGACAACTGGTCCTCGAGATTGAAGATTTCCGGGAGTTGGACGAATCCTTGGTCCGGCGCCCGTGCGTCGTCTTCGAACAGCAGTGCCATTGCTGCCTGCCAACGGGCGTTCACATCAGTAAGGGCCATGCGGGCTCGTGCCGCATCGAAATCGTCGCATTCCACGTATCCCACTAGCAGCCCGTCGTCGGCTAGGAACAACGAATAGTTGTTCCAGCCGGCCCCCTTGAGTTCACGGAGCATCTCCGGCCATACGGCCGCATGGCGGCGTCGATATTCGGGAATCTGGCTGGGTTTGACCGACGAACGGAAACAGACGCGCATGTGGGTTCTCCTCATTCTGTGAATCGTTTCATCCAAAGCGGACGAATCGCCGCAAATTGCGCAGCTTACCGGGTGCCGCTCCTGAGCCGGCGGTACTCCTCGCGCGGAACCGGCGTCGCGTCCGGGGTGCCCAGCTGATTGAGGGGGATGCGGTATGTTTCCCGGGCCGACCAGGCGGCCACGGCTCCGATGATGCAGATTCCGAAGCAGATGGACCCGATGATGAGCGGTACGTTCGCGGACCCTGGCGGGGCGATTGCCGCGAAGATACTCGGAAGGAACGCGGTGATGACGAGGCCGATGTTCTGCGAGATGGCGAATCCCGTGACGCGGGTGCGCGCGGGGAAGAGTTCCTGGAAGTAGCTGGCGAACGTTGCATTCCAGACTTGGTAGAGCGTGCCCCACATGAGGATCGAGAGGATGATCGTGAGCAGTACGTTGTTCTGGCTGACCGCGTACAGATAGGCGTAGGCCAGCACGCCGGAGCTCAATGAGCCGAAGATCATCAACGGCCTGCGGCCGAACCGGTCCGACAGATCTCCGAACAGGGGTATGAGGGCCAGGGCGACGACGTTGGCCAGGACCGGGATCCAGAGGTAGACGGTGGTGCTCATGCCGACGCCGTAGCCCGGCTGGGTGGCGTACGCGGCACCGAAGACTGCCACGGTGACGCCGACGACGTTGACCAGGGTCATGCAGATTGCGCGAACCACGTCGAGACCGCTTTCGCGCAGCACGCGGACGATCGGCATCTTCGGGATCTCTTGATGCGCCTTTTCTTCGGTGAAGATGGGGGTTTCTTCGACCCGGCGGCGGATCATGTACCCGGCGAACACCACAAGGGCGCTGAGGAGGAACGGAATGCGCCAACCCCAGGATTTGAACGATTCACTGGAGAGCATGGCAGAGAGCGGGAGGAAGACCGCGGCCGCGATAATCTGACCGGCCTGGGTACCCTGGAGCGCGAAGCTTGCATAGAAGCCCCGGCGGCCGAAGGGTGCGTGCTCCACGATCATGGCGCTGGCACCGCTCAGTTCGCCTGCAACTGCAAAGCCCTGGATGAGCCGGACGGCAACCAGCAGGACGGGTGCCAAGACGCCGACTTGGCCGTAGGTGGGCAATAATGCGACGGCGAAGGTCGACGCGCCCATCATCAACATGGCCAAGACCAGAACGTTCTTGCGGCCATGTTTGTCCCCCCACTGTCCCAGGACGAATGCGCCGATGGGGCGGGCCACGTAGCCCACGGCGTAGGTGCCAAGCGAAGCGATCAGCGCCACGGTTGGATTTCCGGCGGGGAAGAAAACGCCGGGAAAGACCAATGCAGCGGCCTGTGCATAGATGAACCAGTCGTAGTACTCAAGGGCGCTGCCGATCCAGCCGCTAGCTGCCGCTTTCCTCGTGGTGCTGGACTGTCGCGGTTCGATTGAACTTCGCTGCCTACTCGCGTCGATCTTCATATTGTCCTCCTTTGGACAAGTCGTTGGGGCCATTGGAAGGGCCTTCCCGTCTTTGGGTGTGGTTTCCAGTAGGAGGGCGGCGCCATCGCAAGAATCGGACTGAACTTCCGCTTGGTATGCGCTTTCCCATCTGGTAAGCGCTTTCCATGAGACACCCGCGCGGCCCCGCTGTCAAGGGTAAGTTGTAACGCCGGTCACAATGGCGCGGGCTATCGGGCCCGGCATGATCGGGTCATCGGTAGAGCCGCCGCGAACCCGGGGAACTAGGGCGAGCTCGTGCTCCTGCGGAGGGTGACGCTGCCCGCGACGGCCGCTGGACCGCCGTCGTCGTTGGAAAGGGCGGCCATGGTTGCCAGCCGTCCGATTTCCTCCAGTGGCAGGCTTACGGTGGAGAGCGCCGGCCGGAAGTCCCGGAGCCATTCGATGTCGTCGAACCCTGCGAGGCTGGCGTCGTGGGGGACCCTGAGCCCCTGGTCCCGCAACGCGGCGGCCACGCCGATGGCCATCACATCGTTGGTCGCGAAAATGCACAAGCGTTGCTCCGGCGCCGACTGGCCGGAGGCCTTGATCCGCCAGGCAAGTTCAATGCCCGCGTCGAAGCCGCCGTTCCGGTTGAACGCGACGTGCACAACATCCGCGGCGGGCTTGCCGGCGTCGGACAAGCCGCTTTGGAATCCCTTGACGCGCTCATCCGAAGTGGTCAGCCCCTCCGGCCCCGCCACAATGACGAACGGCCCTTTGTGGGTGCGCGCCAATTCCCGTGCCAGATCCCGCGCAAGTTGTTCGTTCGGCACGGCGATGGTGCGGTAGCTTTCCGTTTCGGCGACGCCCAGAATTGCCTGCCCGACGACGCCTACCCGCCCGCCGTTGCGGCAGTAGCGGTCCAGTTCGGCGGCTAGCTCGGTGTTCGCGCGGGCGTCTTCGGAACGTGTTGAACGCGATCCGGCGATGACGATCGACTCGGCCCGCCGTGCAGCGAAGGCAGCGACGGCATCCTTCTCCTCGGCGGGCGTCCCGTTGGTGGTGGCGAGCAGCACCATGCGGCGCTCCTGCCGCGCGGCGGCCTGCACACCTTGCGCTATCGCCGAAAAATATGGGTCCGCGATGTCGTGCACAATCAGGCCAATGAGGCCCGTGCTGGATTTCGCCAGGGCCTGGGCCTGGGCATTCGCGATGTAGCCGAGGGTGTCGGCCGCCTGCCGGACGCGCTCGGCGATGTCCGGTGCGGGGGTCCGGGCGGAACCATTGAGCACCCGGGAGGCTGTGGCGGGGGAGACGCCGGCCAGTTTGGCCACTTCGGACAGCGTGCTTGCAGTCACGGACAACTCCTCTTCAAAAGGCCGAGCCTCAGGCATCTTCGGCAACATCCGATTATTGCAGTCCCAACTAGCCGTGGGAAAGCGATTGCCAGACCCGGGTCGGCGTGTCATCATGAATGAATTGGGAATGCGCTTTCCCACCTCATAACTTTTCACCCGAAGAAGGACTCATGGGCTACGAAACAAAGACGATCCGAATCGCCATGAACGGCATCACCGGGCGGATGGGTTACCGCCAGCACTTGCTGCGTTCCATCCTCCCCATCCGCGACGCCGGGGGCTTCACCTTGGCAGACGGGACCCGCGTCCAGGTCGAACCGATCCTGGTCGGCCGCAACGAGGCCAAGATCCGCGAACTCGCCGAACTCCACAAGGTTTCCGAGTGGTCCACCGACCTGGACGCCGTCATCAACGACCCCACCGTCGACGTCGTTTTCGATGCGTCAATGACCAGCCTTCGTGCCGCGACGCTGAAGAAAGCCATGCGCGCCGGGAAGCACATCTTCACCGAAAAGCCGACGGCGGAGACGCTGGAAGAAGCCATCGAACTGGCCCGTATCGGCAAGGAATCCGGCGTCACGGCCGGCGTGGTGCACGACAAGCTGTACCTGCCGGGCCTGGTCAAACTGCGCCGCCTCGTGGATGAGGGATTCTTCGGCCGGATCCTCTCGATCCGCGGCGAGTTCGGCTACTGGGTCTTCGAAGGCGACGTCCAGTCAGCGCAGCGGCCATCCTGGAACTACCGCAAGGAAGACGGCGGAGGCATGACAACGGACATGTTCTGCCACTGGAACTACGTCCTGGAAGGCATCATCGGAAAGGTCAAGAGCGTCAACGCCAAGACCGCCACCCACATCCCGACCCGCTGGGACGAGCAGGGCAAGGAATATAAGGCCACGGCCGACGACGCCTCCTACGGCATCTTCGAGCTCGAGACCCCGGACGGAGACGACGTTGTCGGACAGATCAACTCCTCCTGGGCCGTCCGCGTCTACCGCGACGAACTCGTGGAGTTCCAGATCGACGGCACGCACGGTTCCGCCGTCGCGGGCTTGAACAAGTGCGTTGCGCAGCAGCGCGCCCACACGCCCAAGCCCGTCTGGAACCCGGACTTGCCCGTCACGGAGTCCTTCCGCAGTCAGTGGCAGGAAGTCCCCGCCAACGCCGCTCTGGACAACGGCTTCAAGCTGCAGTGGGAAGAATTCCTGCGCGACATCGTCGCCGGCAGGGAACACCGCTTCGGGCTCCTTTCCGCCGCCCGCGGCGTGCAGCTCGCCGAACTCGGCCTGCAGTCCTCGGCCGAGCGCCGCACCATCGATATCCCGGAGATCGTGCTCTGATGACTTCCCTTCTCCTTCCAAACCACGACGGCGGGACCCGCCTCTACAAGGTGCAGCCGGCCACGTCGTGGTCCAGGCCGACGGCACCGCTGACGTCCCGGCGCGCCTACGCCGCGGCACATGTCATCCCCGAAACGACGGCCGACAACACCCCGGGCGCCCCGGCGCACTTGGACTGGGACACCACGATGGCGTACCGGCATGAGCTGTGGTCCTACGGCCTCGGCGTTGCCGATGCCATGGACACCGCCCAACGCGGCATGGGCCTGGACTGGGCCGCCACGCAGCAGCTCATCAAGCGAACCGGCGTCGAAGCTGCGTCCGTGGTGGCGTCCGGCAACGCCGCCACTGCCGGCAAGAGCGTCCAGGACCTTGTCGCCTGCGGCGCCGGAACGGACCAGCTGGACCTGGACTCCGTCCCCGAGGGTCCCGCGGGTATCAAGGCCGTGCTGGACGCGTACCGCGAGCAGATTGCCGTCGTGAGCGAAGCAGGACCGAAGGTCATCATCATGGCGTCCCGGGCGCTGGCCAAAGTGGCTGCAAGCCCCGAGGACTACCTTCACGTCTAC
This sequence comes from Arthrobacter gyeryongensis, assembly GCF_039543785.1. Lineage (NCBI taxonomy): Bacteria > Bacillati > Actinomycetota > Actinomycetes > Micrococcales > Micrococcaceae > Arthrobacter > Arthrobacter gyeryongensis. The sequence goes on along the minus strand of NZ_BAABKK010000026.1, from coordinate 186,825 downwards.
TCCACGCTCCTCAGCGAAGTGGACCAACCGGTCATCCTGCACTGGCTCGGGACGATGTTCGACCCCGCACTGGCCGGTTATTGGGGCTCGGACGACGTCGCCAAGGCAACCGAAACCTTCCTTGGCCTCATCCGCGATCACGCGGACAAAGTGGATGGCGTGAAAGTCTCGCTGCTGGACGCTTCGCATGAAGTTGCCCTGCGCGCGGCCCTGCCGGAAGGCGTCCGCCTCTACACCGGCGACGATTTCAACTACCCGGAACTGATCGACGGCGACGGCGCCCACCACTCGGACGCGCTGCTGGGCATCTTCGCCGCGATCTACCCTGCCGCTTCGGCGGCGCTGCAAAAGTACGACGCCGGCGACGCCGCTGACGCGCGCGCCATCCTGGACTCCACCCGCGAACTCGGCAAACACATCTTCAGTGCACCGACGTTCTACTACAAGACCGGGATCGCCTTCATGTCCTGGCTCAACGGCAAGCAGCCCGGATTCCAGATGGTCGGCGGACTGCATTCCGGCCGCTCCGTGATCCACCTGGCGCGCACCTTCGAACTCGCCGACCAGGCCGGGCTCCTGCGTGATCCCGCGCTGGCCGCGTTCCGGATGTCGGATTACCTTCGCATCAACGGAGTGAGCGCATGAGCGACATTTCACGATTGTCGGACTTTTCACGGCTTTCCTTGAACACTGCCACCACCAAGAAATGGACCCTCGCCGAAGCCGTGGACGGTTGCGTCCGGGCCGGAATTCCGGCGATCGGACCGTGGCGGGACATCGTTGCCGACACCGGCCTGGAGAAGGCCGCCAAGCTGATCAAGGACGCCGGACTTCGTGTCTCGTCCCTCTGCCGCGGCGGCTTCCTCACAGCGGCCGACGCCGAAGGGCAGGCAGCCGCTTTGGCGGATAACCGTGCAGCCGTCCTCGAAGCCGTCGCGCTGGATACGCAGGAGCTGTTCCTGGTGGTCGGCGGACTCGCCCCGGGAGAGAAGGACGTCGTCGCGGCCCGCCAGCGCGTGGCCGACCGCCTTGAGGACCTGGTGCCCTTCGCCGTCGAACACGGGGTCCGGCTGGTGCTCGAACCGCTGCACCCGATGTACGCCGCGGACCGGGCCCTCATCTCGACGCTCGGCCAGGCACTCGACCTTGCCGCACCCTACGAAGCAAAAGCCGTCGGCATCGCCGTCGACACCTTCCACGTGTGGTGGGATCCGGAACTGAAGCAGCAGATCCAGCGGGCCGGCCGGGAAAGCCGGATCGCGTCCTACCAGGTGTGCGATTTCAACCTTCCGATCGCCGCCGACGCCCTGCTCTCCCGCGGCATGATGGGCGACGGCGTGATCGACTTCCCGACGATCGGCGCCTGGGTGCGCGACGCCGGCTACACCGGCGACATCGAAGTGGAGATCTTCAACCAGGAAATCTGGGACGCCGACGGCGATTCGGTCCTGGAAACCATGAAGCAGCGCTACGCGGAACTCCTGCTGCCGTACGCCTAGACACCCAACGCAAAAGGCGGGGACTCAGTTTGAAATGAACTGAGCCCCCGCCTTTCTGCGTGCCTATCCTGCGGCGAAACCTCCGGCCATCAGCTCGGCAACCTCGGCCGGAGACAGCCTGCCGTCGACGATCCAGACCGTGAAGGTACGGACGAGAGATTCGCCTGCGGTGAGCTCCACTGGCCGCTCCCAGGCCAGGGCCGAGCCCACTGCTGGGTAATCCGCCATCCGGACGAACCAAGGATCCTGCGCCTCGGCCGGGGCGGCGAACACCAGTGTGGCGGGACCTTCAGGGAAGTCTGCTGCCCAGGCCAGCCATGGCGACGCCGAGCCGTGGACTTCGGGTTCACCGCGACTTTCCGCTGTGAAGACTTCTGCCCCGGCGGGGGCGGGCAAACGCCAGAAGAAGCCGCCGTAGCCGCTTCCGAGGGCGCCGTTCGAGCCGGGACTGCCAAGTGAGGAGTCGACGACGGCGGTCAGTTCCGTTCTTAGCTCCAGTTGCCACGTGCGGTGGTCAAGCTGCCCGGAGCGGGTGGTGCGGCGTTCGCGGAGAAGTTCTGTGCCGTCCGGTGCCTGCCAGCTCAATTCCTGCCCCAGAAGGCCTGGGCCGGACGTGGCGGACACCTCGATGATGCGCCCGTGGTCCTGCCGTTCTTCGTAACGGCCGGACGCACGGACGTACGTCTTGCCGCCCCAGAAATTGGTTCCGTTCACATCCTGCAATGCGAATCCCGCGCCGAGGTGCCAGGAGTGGTCCGCTGGCAGATGGTCGGTAACGGTGACTCCGGCGAGGGTTCGGACCGGGTGCAGATAGGGCCGCGGGGAGAGCCGCGCGGCGAGGCCGGCGCCGCTCTGCAGGGTTGCCAACACAGCAGCGCGGCCCTGCTCGCCGCCGCCAGGCAGACTCAAAACCGGCCGCTCGGCGTCGACGGCTGGTCGCGCCCAAGGCAAGCCAAGTTCGCTGAAGGTGGCGTGCGCCGCCGTCGCGCGTTCCAGCGCATCTTCGATACCGACGATCACCGCTCGGGCGGCCTCACCCTCGCCTTCCCAAGTCACGTACTGCTCCGGGATCATTGCGGGAGATTCTGCGGTGCGGATGGCCTCCAGGACCTGCATGAAGGCGCCGCTGTCCGCGAGCGGGCTGATCAGCGGCGCGCCGGTTGCGGAGCCGATCGTTCCCGTAACCGGCGTCGAGCGACGATGCTCCAGCAGGTCCTCGGTGAGGTCCACCCGGTTGTATACGGTTTCGCGCGCTCCGGCGGCAGAGCTGACCGTGAGGCGGTCTTCGGTGTAATAGAACATCGCCGTGCCCTCGCTACCCTGCAGGGTGATATACGGTTCCACGGATTCGGCGGCGCAAAGAGTGAGCGCGCATGTGATCGGCAGGCCCGCGGCTGTGCGGATCCGGATCACGGAGGTGTCGTCCGATTCGATGTCATTGGCGCGGTACAGGTCCGTTTCCACGGAAGCGAGATCGTCCACGGTTTTCGCCCCGGCGATCCTCAGGGCGGTGGCGATGGCGTGCGCCAGCGGGTTGGTTGCCACGCCGTCCACGACGTCGATACCGTCCAGGCTGCGTTTGCCCGCCCATCGGGAGCGCTTGTAATAGGCGCGGTCACGCACCCAACGTCCCGTAGCTGTGATGCCCAGGAGCGTGCCGATCTCTCCCGCCGCAAGCAGTTCCTCGATGGCCTGGAGGGCCCGGGATCCGAGGCTTTGGAAGCCGACCTGGACGCTCCTGCCGGCTGCGGTGGCGGCTTCCTGCAAACGATTGAAGTCGGCGAGGGAAGCGACCGGAGGCTTCTCGAGGTACAGGTCGGCGTGGGGGAGCGTTGAGAGGGCGAGCTGCGCGTGTGTCTGGATGGGGGTGGCCACAATGACCAGGTCCAGTGCGGGGGTTCCCGCCAGAAGCTCGTCCAAGGTGCCGAAGACTGCAGTTCCGGGCGGGAGGGCGCCGCGGGCAGGCGGATTCGGATCCGCTACGGCAACAAGGCGCACGACGCCGTTGGCCTGGAGCCTTTCGAGGTTCTGCAGGTGGTGCGCGCCGAAGCCGTGGACCCCCACGAGGGCCACTCGGCTTGCTTCATGGCTGGGCTGTTTGCGTTCTGCCGGGACGGGCGTGGACAGGGTGCCCATGGCTCTCCTCATCTATCCCCGGGGGTGGGGTTGCTGACGTCGGTGTCGTTCCAGGAGCGCTTGGTAAGCGCTTTCCAAGAAGAGTGTACCGTGCCTTAAGGGAGATGTAACGCCCTTGGTTTAGACGATCCGGCCGGCCGGCAGTTTCTCCCCGGCCTCGACGGCCACGTCGATCGAATTTCCCGCCACGGGCATGGGGCATGTGCCATAAGGGGTGAAGGCGCTGGGGTAGTTGATGGCGCGGTTGAAGTCGAGCACTACGGAACCGTCAGGCCGGGGCCGCGAGACGGCCAGCTTGCGCCATTCGTCCGTGGTGTTGCCGTTCGTTTCGTCGTGGAAAGTGACGGTGAGTGCTCCGAGTTTCTCGGCCTCGGCGTGCAGGCGGATCTCGTGGGGAAGGCCAGGCGCCCGGAAAACGACCTCACCCACCGATCGGTGCACCCCGTCCACCAACGGGTTGGCTGTTCCGATGGGTACATCCACCGGCTCCGGGTAGGCCTCGAAACGGCCTCCAAGCACCCAGTCCGGGTTGTAGTCATAGGTGGGAACGGCGTCGAACTCCGTCAGTACCGGCGAGGAGTTGTCCCTCGTGCGTATGGCGTACTTGTCCGCGCGCATGGCCAGTTCGACCGCCACCTCCGTGCCATCCGCGCCGCCGAACTGCACCCACATGAGCGATTCCTCGTCCTGGAGGGTAGCCGAAATCGTGCCGTCCACCGGAGCTCCCGTTTCCACGAGCGTGAGTCCGTCCGCCGCGCTAGCGGTGAGTGTCGCCGTCGTGCCGTCCGTAGACCAGAGCCCCGGGACGAGCTCGACGGCGGCGGGTTCGGATTCGAGCCACTGGAAGGAGGTGAGGGTCAGCCAGCCGTGGTCCGCTGCGAGGGCGGCGTTGCGGCCGTTGCGGAAACGCTGCCAGCGTTCCAGCTGGGCGTTGCTTGCGGGGGCTGTTGCGCTCATGGTTCCTCCAGCGGGTAGGGCGGTGTTCGTTGGCTTAACCATGCACCCGTCGCCACCATTCCCGGAACCCAACTAACTAGCAGTAGATGTCGTTTTGACGGCTCATAACGACAACAACTGCTAGTCAGTTGGGCGGCCCGAGGCGGCCAGGGCGCGCAGGCGGAACCTGCGACAACATTTGAGACGGATTGCCACCCCTATAAGAGCTGCGGGTAAGATTCCCTAGGAATATTAGTAATCCGGCTCACAGTATCCAGCGCAGTGTACGGGCCACACCCAACGCCAGAAGGTATTTTTCATGGTTGACACTGCACATCTCAGCACCGACCTTGCCGCGGAATTGCGGGCCGATGTCCGTCGCGTCTCCACGCTTCTCGGAGAGTCGTTGGTCCGCCAGCATGGCCCCGAGTTGCTCCAGCTTGTCGAGCAAGTGCGCCTGCTCACCAAGGAATCCAAGGAAGCCGCCCGCGGCGGCGCTGACGCCACGGGTCCGTGGAGCGCGCACGACGTCGTCGCCCAGGTCCGCGAGTTGCTTGCGTCCTTGCCCCTTGAGGAAGCCACTGAGCTGGTCCGCGCCTTCGCCTTCTATTTCCACCTCGCCAACGCCGCCGAGCAAGTGCACCGCGTCCGCGGACTGCGCACCCGCCAGGAAAAGGACGGCTGGTTGGCCAAAGCCGTGGCCGAGATCGCCGACGAAGCTGGAACCCAGGCCCTGCAGGACGTCGTCAACGAGCTGGACGTTCGTCCTATTTTCACCGCGCACCCCACCGAGGCCTCGCGGCGTTCTGTACTGGACAAGATCCGCAAGCTCTCGGACGTCCTGGCCGAATCCACTGCTGAGGGCACGGCCGCGCGTCGCCGACAGGACCGCCAGCTCGCCGAGATCATCGACCAGATGTGGCAGACCGACGAGCTGCGCCAAGTCCGCCCCACTCCCGTGGACGAGGCCCGCAACGCCATCTACTACCTGAGCAGCATCCTGACCGATGCCATGCCGGAAATGCTCACGGACCTTTCCGAGCTGCTGGGGGAGCACGGCGTCGTCCTGCCGGCTCACAACGCCCCCATCCGCTTCGGTTCCTGGATCGGCGGGGACCGCGACGGCAACCCGAACGTCACCGCTTCCGTCACGCGAGAGATCCTGCAGCTGCAGAACCAGCACGCCGTGCGGATCAGCATCTCGATGATCGACGAACTGATTTCCGTCCTCTCCAACTCGACCGCCCTGGTGGACGCGGAAGAGGACCTCCTGGACTCGATCGCCGTCGACCTCAAGAACCTGCCCGGTTTGGACAAGCGCATCCTGGAACTGAACGCGCAAGAGCCCTACCGCCTCAAACTGACCTGCATCAAAGCCAAGCTCATCAACACGGGCCGCCGCGTGTCTGCATCGAGCCACCATGAACCTGGGCGCGACTACGCCTCCACCTCGGAACTCCTGGCAGAGCTCGAGTTGTTGGAAGCCTCGCTGCGCAAGCACTCGGCTGTGCTCGTGGCCGACGGCGCCCTTGCGCGGGTCCGCCGCGCGATCGCTTCCTTCGGGCTGCACTTGGCGACCCTCGACATCCGTGAACACGCCGACTACCACCATGACGCCGTCGGGCAGCTGGTGGACCGGATCGGCGTCGGAACTCCTTACGGCGAGTTGAGCCGCGCCGAGCGCTTCGAACGGCTGAGCGCGGAGCTGGCTTCGCGCCGACCGCTGTCCGGCCACCCCATCAAGCTCGACGGCGACGGCGACCGCACCTACGACGTCTTCCGCAGCATCCGCCACGCGCTCCAGACGTACGGGCCCGACGTCGTCGAAACCTACATCATCTCCATGACGCGCGGTGCGGACGACGTCCTGGCTGCCGCCGTGCTGGCCCGCGAAGCCGGACTGATCGACCTGTTCGGCGCCGCTCCGTACGCCAAGATCGGGTTCGCTCCGCTTCTGGAGACCGTGGAGGAGCTGCGCGCTTCGGCCGAAATCGTGGACCTGCTGCTCTCCGATCCGTCCTACCGTTCCCTGGTGCGGCTGCGTGGCGATGTCCAGGAGATCATGCTGGGCTACTCGGACTCCAACAAGGAATCCGGCGTCATGACCAGCCAGTGGGAGATCCACAAGACCCAGCGCAAGCTGCGCGACGTCGCCGCCAAGCACGGCGTGAACGTCCGGCTGTTCCATGGCCGCGGTGGTTCCGTGGGCCGTGGTGGCGGGCCCACCTACGACGCCATCATGGCCCAGCCCAACGGAGTGCTCGAAGGGGCCATCAAGTTCACCGAGCAGGGCGAAGTCATCTCGGACAAGTACTCCTTGCCGGAGCTCGCCCGCGAAAACCTTGAGCTCTCCCTGGCCGCCGTGATGCAGGGGTCCGCGCTGCACCGCACCCCGCGCACTTCCGACGACGAGCGTGAGCGCTACGGACACGTCATGGAGATCATTTCCGACGCCGCGTTTGCCCAGTACCGTTCTCTGATCGACGATCCGGACCTGCCCGCGTATTTCCTGGCTTCGACGCCTGTGGAGCAGCTCGGATCCTTGAACATCGGCTCGCGGCCGTCCAAGCGTCCTGATTCCGGTGCCGGACTGGGCGGTCTTCGGGCTATCCCGTGGGTGTTCGGTTGGACCCAGTCGCGGCAGATCGTTCCGGGCTGGTTCGGCGTGGGCTCAGGCTTGAAGGCCGCGCGCGAGGCAGGCAACACCGCCGAGCTTGCAGAGATGATGAAGCGCTGGCACTTCTTCCAGTCCGTGATTTCCAACGTGGAGATGACGCTGGCCAAGACGGACATGGACATCGCCGGGCACTACGTGTCTTCGCTGGTTCCGGAAGAGCTGCATCACCTGTTCAAGGCAATCCGCGCTGAGTACGATCTCACGGTTGCCGAGGTGGAACTCCTGAGCGGCGAAACCGAGCTCTTGGAAGCCCAGCCGACGCTCAAGCGTTCCCTCGAAATCCGCGACCAATACCTCGACCCCATCAGTTACCTGCAGGTGGAGTTGTTGCGCCGCGTCCGTGAAGCTTCCATTTCCGGTGCCGAGATCGACGAACGCCTCCAGCGGGCCATGCTCATCACCGTCAACGGCGTGGCCGCCGGCCTCCGCAACACCGGATAGCCAGTTCCCTCCAGTCCCTTCCGACGCTCGCTCACTTATGTGGGTCTTTTGGCGCACGCTCGCTCACATCATGTGAGCGAGCGTCGGGCCGGGAGGGCTTGTTTGTGAGCGGGCGTCCGGCCGGGAGGGCTTGTTTGTGAGCGAGCGTCCGGGGTGTCCGACGCTCGCTCACTTATGCGGGCGTTCAGCGGAACGCTCGCTCACATCTGGTCCGTAATCCACCACGATCGTCATGCGGGCCACGCCGTCGTCGGAATACGACAGGGTGCTGACCGGAACGCCATAGAGGCGCGAGAGCTCGACGTCGGTCAGCAGCTCTGCGGCGCCACCGGCGCGCGCGCCGGTCCGGCCCAAGAGGACCACTTGGCTGGCAAGGTGCATCGCGTGATCCGGATGATGCGTGCTCAGGAGCAACGCCATGCCGTCGGCCATGAGTTCGCGCAGCAGCGTCAAGACCCTCACCTGGTTCTTCAGGTCGAGCCCGGTGACCGGCTCGTCGAGGACCAGGAGGGGTGAGCCCGCGGCGATGGCGCGGGCGATCAGGACCAGCTGCTGCTCTCCGCCGCTCAGGGTGGGGAAGAGCCTGTCTTGCAGCTCGGCGGTGCCCACCCGTTCCATTGCTTCGAAGGCTGCCGCGCGATCGGCATTGCCCGGCGTGCGGAAGACTCCGACATGCTTCGCGCGCCCCATGAGCACCATGTCGAGGGCGCGGTAGGCGAAGGCGCTGCCATGTGCCTGGGGCACGAACCCCGCGCTCTGCTCCCGAAGAACCACACCTTCCACAGGTGCCAGCAGTCCGGCAGCACACCGGACCAAGGTGGTCTTGCCGCTTCCGTTCGGTCCGAGAACTGCGGTGGCGGTGCCCGGGGACACCGTGAAGCTCACCTCCCGAAAGACCCAGTTCCGCGGGTTGTAGCCAAAGCCCACCTGGTCCAGCTCAAGCACTCTCCCAGATCCTCTCCCGGTTGCGGCGAAGGAGCAGGAAGAACACGGGTGCGCCGATCAGCGCAGTGAGGACGCCCAGGGGGATCTCTCCGGCGGTCGCCGTGCGGGCCACGGTATCCACCAAGACGATGTAGGCGGCGCCGAGCAGGAACGAGACTGGAAGCAGCACCCGGTGGTCGGGCCCCACCCACATGCGGGCAAGGTGCGGAATCACGAGGCCCACCCAGCTCACCGCGCCGCTGACGGCGACGGCTCCGGCCACGATCAGGGCCACCGCAAGCAGCACCACCCAACGCAGTGACCGCGGCCGCACGCCCAGGGCCGCGGCGTCGTCGTCGCCCAATGACAGCACATTGATCCGCCAGCGCAGGGCGAGGAGTACGACGGCGCCAGCCAGGATGGGGATCACGGCCACCAACACTTTGGTGTAGGTCGCTGTGGCCACGCTGCCGAGCAGCCAGAAAACGATGGCGGGCAGGGTGGTGTTGGGATCCGCGACATATGTCACCAACGCGACGAGGGCCGAGAAGAACGATCCCGTGACCACGCCGCCCAGCACGACCATCAGCATCGGCGTACCTCCACGGCCCGAGGTGATCAGGAACAGGGTCGCGAGGGCGAGCAGGCCGAACGCGAAAGAGCCTGTGACCAGGAGCGCGGACTCCAGGCCCAGGAGCAACGCGAGCGCCCCACCGAACGAGGCTCCGGCCGAGACGCCGATGATTTCCGGGCTGACCAGCGGGTTACGGAAAACGGCCTGCAGGGCTGCGCCGCCGAGCGCCAGTCCGCCGCCCACCAGTGCGGCGAGGAGGATCCGGGGCATCCGGACAAGCAACACGACGTTCTGCTCCGTGCCGCTCGCATCGTTGGGGAATGGGGCCAGACGGGAGGCCAGAATCTCGACGACGTGTCCCAGCGGAACGCTGTAGCGGCCCACCGCGAGCGCGACCAGCGCTGCCGCGACGAGGAACAGGGCCGCCAGGCCGATGGGGACGACGACGGCGGGTTCGCGCCGCTGGTCGCGCGGTGCCAGCCCGGTTCCTGCGCGCGCGGGAGGAGTACGACGGCGCTCGAGGCCTGGGCCGCTGCGGTTCAGGCCGCGTTGCCTGGGGTGGTGACGCAGGCGGGGAGGGCTGGTTTCATCAAGCATTGAATTGCTGGTAGTTGGCGGAGACGCTGTTGTTGGAAGTCCAGAGGATTTTGTTCAGTTCGTCCGCCGTAGGCTCGTGGTTGTACAGGAAGCGGAAGTAGTCGCCGACCTTGCTCCGGAGCGGAGATTTGTCCTGGGGGAAGGCGATATCGGCGAGCCAATGCCACATGAGCGGCGATTCCTGCCCGGGGGGATCCCAGCGGTACCCGCCAAGCGGCACTTTGTAGACCCTGCGCGAGCGCACGGCGGAAACGTTCTGCCATACGGGGTCGGAGTAGATGTCTTTGGGCATCGCATTGTCGAAATTGCCCAGCAGAATGACCTCAGGGTCCCACTTGAGCACCTGTTCCACGTCCAGGCCGATCATCCCGGAGCCAGGCAGCGGGTCCTTTCCGGTAGCAGGGTTGGTGGCCCCGATGAGCTTGATGTAGAAGTCGTTGTAGCTGTTGGCACCCGCGACTTTGAGGCCGCCCATGAACCTGTTGAAATACAGTACGCTAGGCCCTTTGCTGGTCCGTGCGGCTGCCTGAGACTTGATGTCGGCCAGTTCTTGATCGCTCCGGGCCTTGATCTGCACGGCACGCTCGGGTTTTCCCAGCATTGCGGCGAACATCGCGATCCAGGCGTCCACATCCTGCTGGGTGCCTGTGTTCTTCAGTCCAATGACAGTGAGGCCGGCTTTCTCAAGCGGCTCGACGAGTTGCGCATCCGACCACTGGATCACGACATCGGGATTCAGGGCGCGCACGCTCTCCACGTTCGGAGTGAAGTCCTGCGCGGCGATATCGTGCGGGATGTCCAGGGCGCGCGGAAACATGGTTCCCATGACGCCGTCGCGCATGGCCACCCACGAAACGTTGTGCATCGCGGCCAAGTGATCCGAGCTTTGGTCGACGGCGACCAGCAGCGATGCCGCCGGCATCGGGATCGTGACCACCCGCGTCACGGGACGGGCAAAGATCGCAGTCTTGCCGCGCTGGTCGGTGACGCTGATGCTCGATGCGGACAACACTGCAGAAGCCGACGACGGCGACGCGGAGCCGGCTGGGCTGCTGCATCCGGCGAGGACCGTGGCGGAGCCGCCAGCCATGAGGATCTGGAGGGCTGTGCGGCGGTCTAGCTCGGAGGTTCCCATGGTCTGACCCCTCTGTGCGTCGGTCTTCACAGCATCCGCTCGTAGGGTTTGGGTGTCAACGATTTTGGGGCCGCGAAGGACCGCGAATCCCTTGTTCCGGGTCTGCCCCGGTGCTACTTTCAAGGGACCCTTGTAGAAGGTGGCCACGCGATGATCGTCGATGGTGCGCAGTTGTTCGTCCGCTACGCTTATCCGCCGAATGCCCGGGGCAGTTGCGGGCCCCCGGACAGCGACGCGCTGCTTCACTATGGCCAATCAGGCGTCACTGATCAAGGACTGCGGCAGCTCGCCAAGGGCTTCGCGGGAGCGTGGCCGTACCTTGAGTTGATCGCGGGTTCCACCGGGATAGCTGATCCACTTGATGCACGCGTTGTGGAGGCTTATTGGGTGGGCAACAGCCTGTTGGATTCCGTCGGCATCACGAACATCGGCAACTCGATGGAAGACCGGTTCCGGGCCCGCACTGGCCTGCAGTTCCCGCACTTGGTTGAAGGCGTCCTGGCAGGCGGAGTGCCGCACCACAGCTTCCACGTCTTCGAGATCTATCCGTGGCTTGGCCTGCTCCGCGACGAGCGACGCTACGCAACCGCTTTGAACGTGCTTGACCGGTGCCGGATCCGCTGGGGCGAGGTCCTGGCCATCACCGGCGACGAAGCCGTGGTCAGTTCGAGGCCGCTCGTATGGGACGGTTTGGCGCTGGGCGTTGGTGAACCCGTGGTGGAGTCGGCCAAGTTCGCCGTCAATGGAAGCGGGTTTATCGCCGGACTAAGCGTCGGCGACACCGTCTCGCTGCACTGGGACTGGGTGTGCGACCGGCTCGCGCCGCACCAGCTCCAGCAGCTGAAACACTTCACGGCACGCCATCTCAAGATCGCCAACACCGGCGTTGAACACCGCGGCGCGGCGATCGCCCTCGAACACTAGATGCAGAATTTAACGTTCAGCCCTCGACGGCGGCCCGTCTGGCTTCCGCCGTGCTGGCTTCCGCTTGAGGCTCCCGCGGCTGGCCCATCAGTTCCAGGCCGCTGAGGGCACGTTCCGCGCCCGCGGCATCCACGCGCTCCAAGGCAAATCCCATGTGGATGAGGACCCAAGTCCCCGGTTCCAGCGGGCCCTCGTCCAAGAGCCCGATGTTGATCTTCCGTTGCACGCCAGCGACATCCACAAGGGCGAGCTGGTTGCCGTAGCCTTCAAGAAGCTCGATGACCTGGCCAGGTATTCCGAGGCACATGGTGGGTACTCCTCAAGCAGCGACGGATGGATTGACGGGCGCGTGACGTGCGAGGAGGGATACGACGGCGGAAACGGCCTCTGGCACGGCCGCCGACACGGGGTCCGACAATCCAATCCCCTCGCTCACATCTGCGGGCACGCAGCCCACGACGTAGGTGGTGGGCAATTCGCCGCCAAGCGTGCGAAGCCGCCCGAGCACGGCCGCGGGGTTCATGCCATGCGGGTCCAACGCCGCGCGGCCGTCAAGATCTTCAGCACGGATTCTCATCACGCGGATACTTCCAGCCGCGGAACCCGACTGCCCCGGGTCTTCCAAGGACGGCGCAGGCTCAGACGGCACCGCGTCAACCAGGACCAGGACGTCCACATGGTCGAGCAAGTCGTAGGCCAAATGCATTCCGCGAATGCCGTAGTCCACCACTCGTACATCGGACGTCAACAGCCTGGACTCGGACGCCAGCCGCCGTGCCACCTCGGGGCCGAACCCGTCGTCGCGCAGGAAAATATTGCCCACGCCCGCTACCAGGACCCGGGCTGCCGCCTGCGGCGCAGGCGCGGCCAACGCTTCAGGGGGCACTTGGTTCACATCCGGCGCACCTTCATGTAGCGCTGGATATCAGGGATCGAACGAAGTCCCACATAGACCGCGCCAAGACCCACAGCGGCCAGCAGCCAGACGGTGGCCATTCCAATAACCCTCATCACGGGCCTTCCTTTCCCTCCTGCGTTTCGGGATAGCTGCCGGACGGCAGCGGTCCAAGCGGTTCAAGCTCATCGGGCGCGTAGTAGAAGGACCTGCCATAGCCTTCATGGAGGTCCGCGGCGGGATCCTGCTCGAGCACCAAACCCACGTGGGTGCTGCCGTCGACGTCGAAATGTACGCTCGTGACCCTGCCGGTTTGGCCGGCGAAAAACAGGTCCTGCGCATCGGCCCGCCTCCGGGGGTTGACCCGCACCCGGCTACCCCGCGCCACCGGAACACCCTTGATCATGACGGCGTCCGCTTCCGGCTGGACTCTTGCCTCAGCCTCGGGCTCCCACCACGCGAGGTCCTCGGCGGCATCGGGAGCAACGGAGCTTTCCAGGGTCCTGGCCTCCGGCCAATCGAAGAGCGGCTCGCCAGAGGAGGGTTCCGCGAGCGACGGTTCGGCCAGGGAATGTGGATTGCGCAGGATTCCGTGGAGCTGCTGCAGTTCTTCCGGGGACATCGCTTCACAGCGGTCGATGATCGCCGCCGCGCGCGGGTCGGTGGCCCGGGCCTCGGCCTTTTCTTCTTCCGTGAGGGTCAGCACCCGGAGGGTCAGGATTTCATCGATCTCTGTGGAGTCGTACAAGGCGACCGAACTTTCAGGGGCCACCGCTGGGTGGTCATAAAGAATGATCGGCGAGACCAGCAGTACATCGCGCTGCCCATCCGGACCAGCGAGCACGGGCCAGCCCCGGTGTTGTGAGCACGACCTTGCAGCCTGGAGTGCCTCGTCAGGGGGATCGAGCAGCGAAACGAAATCGGAATCATGGGCGCTCAGCAGCAGGTGGGTTCCGATAAACGAGACGGCTATGGCGTCCTGTTTGCCTATGGGCTCCGGCAGCGCGCCAGCGGTGTTGACCGCGGTCACCCGCAACCGCAAGAATCCGTTCCCGACCTCGGTGGCCGCCAGCCGGACTTCGCCGTGGAGCGCACGACGGCGGCGCACCAGGCGACCTGCGAGCGGCGCCGCGCCTTCCACCCCGGAAGCGTCCAAATCCACGAGGTCGATGCCACCCTCGATCTCGACCGGCAGAACCAAGGGCTCGCCGATTAGACCGGCCACGGAAAACGGCCCAAGAGCGACTTCGTGCTCGATCGCCTCGTCCCAGCTCAGCCAACGCTTGGACCCGATGGTGAGCTCGTCCACGGGACGGAACCCTCCGCCGTCGTCCGCTTTTTCCGCCGTACGGGTCTGAAGCTGCAGGAAGCGGAGGTGGACCTCCACTGCGGCGTGCTGACCGGGTCTGAGGAGGCAGTCAGCGAACATGTCCGGTTCTTCGCCCGTCCCGGCCAGCGCGGCCCCGGGAGGCCCGAGGATCCCGAACTGCCAGCGCGACTGGTTCTTCTGCGAGGATGCGCGGTAGGGATACAGAAGGTAGCCCTCGTAGAGGACCGCGTCCGCGACGGCGCGTGCAAGGCTCAGGCTCATGTTCATGTCAGAGGTTCTCCCGCCACCGCCGCGTTGCCGGAGAGCAAGGACTCCACCGTGGCGTCCCACGAGGTCAGGCCCCGCACCGATTTGTAGTGCGACAGGGCCGCCAGCACCTCCCGGTCCAGGCGGATCCACCCCGTGTTGGGGAAATACAAGTTCATCAACTGGCGCCATGCGGCGACCGGCAATCGGTAGGACGCCTCAAGGTCCCACGGCACCTGTTCCACGCCGAATCCCGTCAGGCCCTTCGTGAACACGGTGCCGGAGAACAGGAACTCGAGCGGGATCTCGCCGTCGCGCAGGGCGTGGAGGTACTTTGAGGCCGCGACGTCGAAGTCAAACGTGCACGGAAGTGCGAGGTCGACGTCCGCGGTACCCGTGAATCCCTGCACCAGGGTGCTGCACTGCAGCCACAGGAAAGACTTCAGCGTGGTGGGCCACCGGCCGCGCTCGCCGAACAGATCGAGCAGCCCCGGTTCCTCCTCCGGTGTGTAGCCACGGCGCTGGGGGAGGATGCGCACTTGGCAGCGCAGGGCGATGGCATGCACCTCGGCCCCCGTGGATTCCGTCACCCGCAGCCGGGCCGTCAATTGCGGGGCGGCGGCGTAGGGCTCGGGCTGGAGGTCCAGCACGGTGAAGGCGAGGTCCGTCATTGCGGGCCTCCCGGCACGGACACGCGGTTGCCGTCGCGCCCGCGGTTGTCCTCGCGGAGGGGCTTGCTGCGCGAGCCGACCCGCTCGAAGAAACCGGCGAGTTGCTCGCGGGCCTCTTGTCCGCCGTCGAACCCCCGCCAGACGCGCCGCAGGTGCCCGACCAGTTCGTAGCACGCGTCCACGGGGACCAGATGGCAGTCGGCCCGCGGACGATCGGGGCCGGGGCCGCGGATAAGGAGTGCCTCGGTGTCTGGAGCCGCCGCGGAAAGCGCGGGATTGCGGGCCAGTACCGCGTCCCAGGCGTTGAGGGGAAGCTCGGATTCCGTGGCGCCCGCGGGACCGGGATAGAAGGCGACTGTCCGGTCAAGCTTGGAACTCCGGAAAAAGAACGCCAACCCTACGGGGATCTCCAGCTCATCCCATTGACCCGGACCCAATTCGAAGTCGGGGAAGGAGAGGTACCTGTCCGGGACGGAACGGTAGCGCAAGTGGGCGGTGCTGTCGGTGAAGAGGAGATAACAGGGGCGGCAGGTGCACATCATGGCATGGCTCTCGATGTCCACCACGTGCTGATGCTCGTCGGGGATAGGCTCCCCGCACATCTCGCAGCGCTCGCCGACCACCGGAGCCGGCCTCACGGAGGAGATTTTTCGCAGCAGGGCAACCGGCAAGCCATTCGCGCTCGTGCCGGCCATGTCAGCCCCCATGCCCGGAGGTCGCCGGGACAGCCACTGACATCACGCCGTCGCGGACCAATAGCGGCAGGGGATCCAGGTGCAGGGACTTGTCTTCAAGGCAGGCGCCCGCGCGACGCACGTCGTAGTGGCCGCGGCACGTGGGGCAACGCAACAGGCCTCCGCCGGTGGGTGCCGCGAGCGCGCGCTGAAGGGCCGCCCCTTTCATGGGGCCCATGCACCGTGGGCAATAGTCCCTGTAGGCGTAGACATCCTGGCCCGTCCGGCAGGCCAGGACCGCGTAATCGCCCACCAGGAAGCCGGCAACCTCGCCGGGCTCAAGGCCCGCGATTTCGGGCACCGGCTCCCACGAGCCGGAAAGCTCGTGGTGTGCTCCGTGCCCGACGGCGGCAGGCCCGTGATCGGCGACGCGCACCAACAGCGCCTCCACGGGGATGAGCGCCGGTGTGGCGGCGTGCTTTTCCTCTTCTACCACTTCGATCGAGGTCACTTCCGGTGCTGCGGTTTCGATCGCCTCCTCGACGGCGTACTTGAGCGTGACCGACGACGACGGGCAGCCCTGGCAGGTGCCGAGCAGCTTCAGCCGCACCACGCCCTCGGAGCTGATGTCCAGCAACTCCACGTCGCCGCCATGCGAACCGAGGTACGGCCGGACGCTGTCGAGCGCGGCGGCCACCCGTTCTTCCAAGTTTTGCGGGTGCAAACCGTGGATGATCAGGAGGCCGGCGACGAGTTCGTCCGCTGCCAGCGCGCCGAGAGTGCCGTCGTCGAGCTTTCCCTGGTCGTCGAGGATTTCCAGGATCCGCTCGAGTCCGGCGCCGTAGAGATCTGTCACCTCGCGCACGAGGTCCTCGGCGCGTCCGCGGGCAACTGCTCCGCCGGCGCCAAGGGCATCGAGGAGTGTGCTGATTCTGTCGCCCGCCTGCTGCGCCCGGTCCCCGCCGTGCATGGCGTTCTTACTCTCCAGTCAGTGTTTGGGTGGGGGAGTGCAGCTTGTCCAAGGTCTGGCCGTTGCCCAAATACATATGGACACCGCACGGAAGGCACGGGTCGAAGCTGCGGACCGTGCGCATGATGTCGATGCCTTTGAAGTGTTCCCGGTCGTTCTCCTCGAAGATCGGCTGTCCTTGGACGGCGTCCTCGTACGGGCCTGCGGTTCCGGAGGAGTCCGTGGGGCTCGCGTTCCAGGGTGTCGGGGGATACGGGTGGTAGTTGGCGATCTTGCCGTCCCGGATCACCATGTGGTGGGACAGGACACCCCGCACCGCTTCGGTGAAGCCGCAGCTGATGGCTTCGTCCGGGACCGTGAAGGTTTCCCACGTCTTGGTCCGGCCTGCGCGGATCTCTTCCAAGGCCTTCTCCGCGAAGTGCAGGGCGGCAGCGGCGGCATAAGCCTGGAAATACGTGCGGGCGCGGTTGCGCTCGATGGTGTTGCTCCACTGCGGGATGTTCCATTCGAAGGACACAGGGCCCTTCAACGCGGTCTTCGGCAAGTTGATCTGCACGCTCTTTCCGGTGGATTTGATGTAGCCGATGTCAACCAGCCCGGCCAGCGCCGTTGCCCAGAGGCGGGCCAGCGGTCCGCCGCCCGTGTCGAGTGCCAGGTTGTCCTGGCCGTCGAACCAGCGCGGAGACATGACCCAGCTGTACTTCTCCGAAAGGTCCCGCTTTTGCGGCCTCGGGTTGGTGTGCTGGTTCCACGGGTGCCGGCGGTCCACGGGGTTGCCCAGGGGATCGTGCGTGACGAACATTTCCTGGTCTTCCCAGTCCTCGTAATACGAGGAGCCAAGCATGATTCGGATGCCCAGGTTGATCCGCACAAGGTCAGTGGTGACCAGTTTCCCGTCCACAACGACTCCGGGGGTGACGAACATCTTCCGGCCCCACTGCGTCATGTCCTTGTACTCGAAGTTGCAATAGTCCGGATCCTGGAGGGAACCCCAGCAACCAAGGAGGGTGCGGCGCAGGCCGACCTGTTCGTAGCCGGGGAGCGCTTCGTAGAAGAAGTCAAACAGGTCGTCGTGCATGGGGACGACCTTCTTCATGAACTCGACGTAGCGCATGAGCCGCGTGATGTAGTCCGTCATCAGCTGGATCGTGGCGACCGTTCCCACGCCGCCCGGGTAGAGCGTTGAGGGGTGGACGTGGCGGCCTTCCATGAGGCAGAACATCTCGCGCGTGGCGCGGCTGACCTGGAGCGCTTCGCGATAGAACTCGCCGGTGAACGGATTCAGGGAGCGCATGATGTCCGCGATGGTGCGGTAGCCGTGTTCGGCTTCGTGCGGTGCGCGGGTGTTCTCGGCCTTGGCCAGGACGCCGGGGTTGGTTTCGGATACCATCTTTTCGCAGTAGTCCACGCCGACCAGGTTCTCCTGGAAGATGTTGTGGTCGAACATGTACTCGGCCGCCTCGCCGAGGTTCACGATCCACTCACCCAGGTTCGGTGGTTTCACGCCGTAGGCCATGTTTTGCGCATAACAGGAACATGTGGCGTGGTTGTCGCCGCAGATCCCGCAGATGCGGCTGGTGATGAAGTGGGCGTCCCGGGGGTCCTTGCCCTTCATGAAGATGGAGTAGCCCCGGAAGATCGAGGATGTGCTCTTGCATTCCACAACCTGGTTGTTCGCGAAATCGATCTTGGTGTAGATCCCGAGGCTGCCGACGATCCTGGTGATGGGGTCCCAGTTCATCTCCACCAGGTTGTTGTTGCCCGTTTCGCTTCCGGAATTCATGGGAAGAGTGGAGGTCATTGTGCTTCGCCTGTCTGGAAGAGGGGTGGTTACCAAGTGCGCTTCGCGCCAGTGAGGAGTTCGCGTCCGGGCCTGCGCCACTTGGGCTCCTGGTCCAGGGTGTGGGTGGTGATGTTCCGCAGTGCCCTGATCGCGGATCCATAGGGCTTGATCGAGGTGGTGGACAGCTTGCCTCCGGGAGGCTCGTCCATGAACGGCATGAACTTGTCCGGGAAGCCCGGCATGGTGCAGCCGATGCAGATGCCGCCGACGTTCGGGCAGCCGCCGATTCCGTTCATCCAGCCGCGCTTGGGCACGTTGCACTTGACCACCGGACCCCAGCACCCCAACTTGACGATGCACTTGGGGGAGCCGTACTCGGTGGCGAAGTCTCCTTGTTCGTAGTACCCGGCGCGGTCGCAGCCTTCGTGGACCGTCTTGCCGAACAGCCAGGTGGGCCGCAGCGCGTCGTCCAACGGAATCATCGGAGCTTGCCCCGTGGCTTGGTACAGCAAGTAGGTCATGGTTTCGGAGAGGTTGTCCGGCTGGATGGGGCAGCCCGGGACACAAACGATCGGGATGCCGGCCTTGGACTTCCAGTTGTAGCCCAGGTAGTCAGGGACTCCCATGGCGCCCGTCGGGTTTCCCGCCATGGCATGGATGCCGCCGTACGTCGCGCATGTTCCTGCGGCAATGATCGCGGTGGCCTTCGGGGCGAGGCGGTCCAACCACTCGCTCGTCGTTATCGGTTGGCCGGTATTGACGTCGTTTCCAAACCCGCACCAGTAGCCGCCGTCGTCGTGCAGTTTTTCGTTGGGGATGGACCCCTCAACTACCAGGACAAATGGTTCCAATTCACCGCGGTCGGCCTTCCTGAACCATTCCAGGAAGTCGTCGGCTCCCTCCTGGGGGCCACATTCGAAGTCGATCAGGGGCCAATGCATGGCGATACGCGGCAGACCGGGGAGCGCGCCAAGCGCGATCTCCTCGACGCTTGGTTGAGTGGCCGCCGTCAAGGCGACCGAATCGCCGTCGCAACTGAGTCCGGCGTTGATCCACAGCACGTGGATAAGGGTTTCTTCGGCCTTGAGGGAAGTTTCGGTAGGCATCGTTGCCTCTTTCAGCGGCCCGGATCGGGCTCAATGTGCGTCTGATAGAGATTCAGTCAAGGAATCTGACCGGGATGTGGAGCCGTCTAGCCAGTCATACCAAGCGGCGAGGCCGTCACCGGTGGTGGCGGAGAGGACCAGGAATTCGGCGTGCGGATTGATCTGCCGGATCTGCCGCAGGCAATCGTCGACGTCGAAATCAACATAGGGGAGCAGGTCCGCTTTGTTGACGATCACCAGATCAGCTGCCATGAACATGTGCGGGTATTTCTGCGGTTTATCATCACCTTCCGTCACTGAAATGACCACGACCTTGGCGGTTTCGCCGAGGTCAAAGAGTGCGGGGCACACCAAGTTGCCGACGTTCTCCACGAATACAGTGGAGCCCGGCTGTGGATCCAGGGCGTCGAGGCCGCGCTGGAGCATGTCGGCGTCGAGATGGCAGCCGGCCCCTGTGTTGATCTGGATGACCGGGCGGCCGATCGCCCGGATCCGGTCCGCGTCCAGGGACGTTTCCTGGTCCCCTTCGATGACACCGGCTTGCAGTTGCCCGCCGAGGTCCGTGAGCGTCCGGACCAAGAGGGTGGTCTTGCCTGCGCCGGGGGAACTCATCACGTTCAGGGCCCGGATTCCGCGGCCCGCCAGCCAGCCGCGGTTCCTTGCCGCGAGCAGGTCGTTCTTGGCGAGCAGGTTTTGCTCCAGGGTGATGGTTACGGGCTGGTGGGTGTGGGGGTGGTCGTGGGTGTGTTCGTGGTCATGGGGTTGCTCATGATCATGCGGGTGCTGGTGCTCCACGATGGGTTGAGTCCCATCAAGGGTGGAGACCCTCGTGTTCGTCTCGTCGCCGCATCCGCATGTTGTACACATCCCTCAAGCCACCTCCACAGACATCACCATGAGTTCGCGGCCGCTGAGAACTTCGACGTCGGCGCTTCCGCATGGACAGAGCAGGATCAGGTCCGCTAGTTCGAATTCCGTGCCGCAGCTCCTGCATCGAGCCAGTCCTTGTGGTTCATCGATCTTCAGTTGTGCTCCGGCGAGCGAGGTACCGGCAGAAACTATGTCGAAGCAAAAACGCATGGCGTCGGGCAGCACACCGGAAAGAGGTCCAATTCGAAGATTCACGCCGGTGACCGTCCGTTCTCCGGTACGTTCCAGAACGGCATCAACAAGGCTCTGCGTGATTGAGAGTTCGTGCATGCTGGCACTCCTTGTTGCCAAGATAGGCTTGCTCCGGACAAAGCGCAACCACCCAACTTGACTCCGGCGTATACTTCCGCTAAATAGGCAGGCCATTCAATCGCTCTGCATCGCATGTGGGACCCGAGGCTCGAACCATGAAGCAAACGGTGGCTACGCGACCAGCCAGAATGAACGGCTTCCGCGGCGGCCTCAGCCGACCGGAGCGGGTGTCGATCGCCGGCATGACCGTGTTTATCGCGTTGCTGCATGCCGCGGGCTGGGGCACGCTCGCGGCGGTGACGGCAAGTGTCAACGGTGTGCCCGCGGGAGCTTTCGGCGTGGGCCTCGGCGTAGCCGCGTACACCCTCGGCCTCCGGCACGCCTTCGACGCCGATCACATCGCCGCGATCGACAACATCACCCGGAAACTCTGCAACGATGGCCGGCGCCGGATGTCGGTGGGGTTCTGGTTTTCCCTGGGCCACTCCAGCATTGTGTTCGGCATGTGCGCCTTGCTCGCCGCGGGCATCCGGAACCTCGCGGACAACACGAGTACGGCCGGCACGGAACTTCATTCGTTCTTCGGGTTGTTCGGCACAACCGTCTCCGGGATCTTCCTTTATGTCATCGGCATTGTGAACCTCGGAGTGCTCATCGGCATCGTCAAGACTGTGCGACGCATGCGCCACGGCGAGTACACCGCCGTCGAGCTGGATGAGGCGCTGTCCGCCAGGGGCGGATTGTTGAACAGGGTGTACCGCCGGGTCACGCGCCTGATCAGCCGGCCGTGGCAGGTCTACGGCGTGGGACTGCTGTTCGGCCTCGGATTCGATACCACCACGGAAGTCAGCCTGCTGATCCTTGCGGGCGGCGCTGCGGCTTCCACGCTGCCCTGGTACGCGATCCTGACGTTGCCTGTGTTGTTTGCCGCTGGGATGAGCTTGCTCGACTCCATTGACGGTGTGTTCATGAACTTCGCTTACGGGTGGGCGTTGTCCAGGCCTGTCCGCCGGGCTTACTACAACATCGTGATCACGGGATTGTCGGTCGCAGTGGCGCTGGGCATCGGCTCCGTCGAGCTGTTTTCGATCCTCGTCCAGAGAACCGGGATCAGCACCGGCCCGCTGGCCGCGATCGGCAGGCTGGACCTCAACGCCGTCGGATACCTGATTGTGGGGCTGTTCATCGTGACGTGGATTTTCGCGTTGGGTATCTGGAAGTGGGCCCACATCGAAGAGCGTTGGTCGGGGAAGGCGCACAGGTGAGCGAGCGTTTGCGGCGGAAGCGCCATATCTGAGCGAGCGTCTCCGAGAGAAGGCCCACATCTGAGCGAGCGTTTCCCACCCCCGACGCTCGCTCACCTATATGGGTCTTTTTGGAAACCCTCGCTCACCTTTCCGGCGCGAGCGCCATATGTGGGCGAGCGTTTAGGGTTGAGGGATGCCGTCGTTCCAGACCAAATTGAAGATCACCGGGCTCAAGCCAGGCAATCCGCCGGAGTCGGTGATGGCCGCTGCGCTTGAGGCCTTGGAAACGCGGCACCATGTCGAATCCAATCAGCTCGACATTGTTGGTGGCGTTGCCCAAATCAGCCTCCGCTTCCTCGTGGAGCCACGCGACTATCCAGGCGAGAACAGCGAGGCCCGCGCGTCGGCAGCCATGATGCGCGACGCCGTCGAACGCGTAGCGCTCACTGGGAACCTTTACGTTCTGCGCCGCAAGCGGGGGAAATGGTCGCCGGTTTGAGGCCGACGTCGGGACGCGCCTAAAAGTGCGGCGGCTCGCCCGGCTCGTCCACCGGCGAGCGGTCGCCCCGGCGGCGCGTGACGATCACGCCCACCACGACGCCGATCAGCAGCCCCACGCCGACGCCGATCAGTGAGCTCGCCCAGAACGGAAGCTTCGTCGTCGAGCCGGTAAAGTAACCCAGCCCCGTCTGCCACGTGGCCCACAACAGCCCGCCCAAGCCAGCGCAGAGACTGAAGCCGCGGGAGGAAACCTCTGCGATCCCGGAAGCGGCCGACGCAGCAAGCCGCCCGCCAGGGATGAACCGGGCTCCGATGATCGCGCCGTAGGTGGAGGATCGCCCGGCCCTTGCGATGGCCCGGTGGATGCCCTGGTGGACTTTGCGGCCCCACGCCCAACGGTCCAGGATGTGTCCCAGACGGCGCTTGAAGAGTTGGAAAACGATCATGTCGCCCAGCCAAGAGGCGACGGCGGCCATCAAACCCACGAGCCACAGATTGACCCGGCCCTCAGCGGCCAGCGCGCCACCGGTGATTACCAGCATCTCGGACGGGATGGGCGGGAAGATCGCATCGCCCACCACCATGGGGATGATCCAGACATAGATCGCGGCTCCCCAGCCATCGGCGGTGGTGATGTCCATGGGCACAAATTACCCCACTTTGGTGCATCCGCCGCAGTGTCGTGCAAGACTGGCGCCATGCGGCTCGAAATCCTGCAAGGTGACATCACCACGCGCGACGTCGACGCGATCGTCAACGCTGCCAACTCGTCGTTGATGGGTGGCGGGGGAGTGGACGGCGCGATTCACAGGGCTGCGGGGCGGGAACTTCTGGACGCTTGCCGCGAGCTTCGCCGGACCTCGTTGCCCGATGGCTTGCCGGTTGGCCAGGCAGCGGCCACCCCCGGGTTCAAGTTGCCTGCCCGGTGGGTGATCCACACCGTTGGCCCCAATCGGCACGCAGGCCAGAACGATCCGGAATTGCTCGCTTCGTGTTTCCGCGAAAGCTTGAAAGTGGCAGGATCCCTCGGGGCGCGTTCTGTTGCATTCCCCGCAATCAGCGCTGGGATCTACGGCTGGGACGCGCGCGAGGTCGCCGCGATAGCGCTCGACGCCGTCAGCCGGTTCGACGTCGAAAGCTCAAGTGGGCTGGAACTCGTCGAATTTGTGCTGTTCAGTGCGGAGACGACGGACGTGTTCCGGAGCGTGTTCGGAGCCTGAGTGGCCGGGTAATCCCAAAATTTCAGAAGCTCATTGTCGTGGTCATGTGGCCGTCCTAGTATCAAAAAACAGGGTCCCGGCTCTCTCTGTCGGGGCCGAGTTTAGGGAGGTACGTGATGTTGATTGACGAAGTCCGGGAGCTGGATGAACGGGGCATGGCGGCCTGGGACCAGCACAAAGCGGACGACTTTGCTGACATGTTCGCCGACGAGTTCACCCTGTCGGACGTGACGCTGCCAGAGGCTCTGCACTCAACGGACCAGGTGCGGCAATACATGGAGACATGGTTCACTGCATTCCCAGACATGCATGTCAGAAGCATCAACAGAGTGGTGAGCGAGGACGCGGTGGCCGCCGAAGTCGAATTTACCGGCACCAACACCGGGCCCCTCGTGTTTGGCGGCATGGAAATGCCCGCTACCGGAAAGACCGTCAAAGGCAGCGGCACCTATTTTGTCTCAGTAAGGGATGGCAAGATCATTTCGTTCAGCGCGCATCCTGATGTCGCCGGAATGATGATGCAGCTCGGTGTCAGGCCTGGCACTTAACTCAATCTGGGCTCCGCCGACGCCGTCTGGCGGGTGCGTCAGGCGGGGCCTTCTTCAAGCACGGTCTTCAGCTGTCCGAGCTGCCCGACCTCCGACTCCATGGTCTTGGTGATCATCGACCCCATGAGCTTCATGAAGCCCTTGGGCTGGAGATCCAAGGCAAAGCGTACGGTCGTGCTGCCGTTGTTCTCGTCCAGCGTGAAGGATCCTGTTGGGCGGGTGGGGCCGGCAATGACCTGGAAATCGAGTCGTTTGCCCTGCTGGGCTGCGATGATCTCGTAGTCGCCGGCGATCGTGCGGCCACCGGGGCCAGCCATCGTCTGGGAGTACACGGCACCTTTGTTGCCTGCTTCTCCGCTTGCGAGGGAGACCGTCTTCACGGCCGGACGCCACAGCTTATTGTTCAGCCCGTCTGCCAGGAAGGCGTAGACCTCGTTTGCGGGGCGGTTGATCGAGACTTCGTTTTCAGCGTGGGCCATGAGGTTCCTTTTCGCGAGACCGAACACCGCCCGCGGTCGTCGGGCCGGCAAGACTGAGCATATACGCCGGGTCCGGTTCGCAGCGGGGGACCGCGCCATTGTTTCGGCCTGCGCTGGTACCCGACGCTCGCTCATGTATGTGGGTGTTTGGGCGGACGCTCGCTCACTTATGCAGCCTGTTGCCCAGCCCTCCTCCGGCATGACCTCAAGGTGGGCATGTTCCTCGATTTTGGTGAGCGAGGGTCCCGGGAAAAGCCGTTATTGGTGAGCGGGCGTCCCGGAAAAGGGCGTCATATGTGAGCGAGGGTTTGAGAGGAGGCATCAGGCCGGGTGGGCTTCGCTCAACTCGAGGCGGCTCCGGTATTCCACGGCCTGCTTGCTGATGGGGTCGACGAATCGGATGCCGCGGGCCAGCAACTGGAGCGGCTTGGAGTAGTCGTCCGGGGCCTTGTCGAGCAGTTCGGGGTAGAATGCGTCGTTCACGATTCCCAGCCCGAGCGACGCCATGTGCACGCGAAGCTGGTGCGTCTTGCCGGTGTGGGGCTCAAGCCGGTACAGCCCTCGGCGAGCGGCGCCGCCGTCGTGAGTGCCGCCGTCGAACGTTCTCAGCAACTCAATGCGGGTCTCCGCGTTGGGTTCGCCGTCGATCACTTCGGCGAGAAGGTAGCTCCGGGATTTGGTCATGCGATTGCGCACGACGGCGGGGAGGTCGACGGCGGGAAAGCCTGCGGCGGGTGCCGCGGCCGAGACGCACTCGTACTCCTTCTGCACCTGCCGTTTCTCGAAGAGCACCTGGTACTTGCCGCGGGTCTCCGGGTTGGTGGAGAGGAGCAACACCCCGGCCGTCATGCGGTCGAGCCGGTGCATCGGGATGAGGTCCGGCAGGTCCAACTGGTTCCGGAGCCGGACGAGCGCGGATTCCTGGATGTAGGTCCCGCCCGGGGTGGTGGGCAGGAAGTGGGGCTTGTCGACCACCAGGAGGTGCTCGTCCTGGTGCAGGATGTTGATCTCCACCGGCATCCGGGTCTCTGGTGGGAGCGTGCGGTAGTACCAAATGAAAGTGTGTTCTTCGAGGGGCGTACCGCGGTCAAGGGGCGCGCCGCCTTCGCCCACGATTTCGCCGGCGTCGAATCTGTCCTCGATGCCTTGGGGGTCGATATGGCCCCAGCGGTGCATCATGTAGTCCATCGCGGTGTCCCAAGGCCCCTCGTCCGGGAGGCGCAGACGGGTGGCGTTGACGCCGTCGCGCACTGGAAGGGGGGATTGCATCACCGGTCTATTCTACCGGGGCCGCAAACGCCTAGTACGTCGTCCCGCCCGGCAGGATGACGGGCTTGATGGGCTGCTGGTTGAAGTTGAAGTCGTTCACCAAATTGCCGAGCCGGGGGTTGTCCTCGCGGACGCCGGGCCGGGGATCTGGCCGTCCGTCGGTGGCCGGGTCTAGGCGTTGGCCGTGCAGGAAGTCGTCTTCGATGAATTTGGCGTAGGCGTCGTGGCTGAGGATTTGATGGTCGATGTTGCCTTGTTTGGCGTAGGGGCTGATGACGATTCCCGGGACCCGGAGGCCGTAGCCGTTTTGGTCCACGGTGGGCGGGGTGACGTGGTCGTAAAAGCCGCCCCAGTCATCCCACGAGAGGAAAATGGCGGTGCTGTTCCAGTCAGGGCCGGACATGACGGCATTGATCAGGCCCGTGACGTAGGCCTGCCCGGTGCTGACCAGCGCCGGGGGGTGTTCGCTGACGGCTCCCGTGGGGTCGATCCAGCTCACGGCGGGCAATGTGCCCTTCTTGGCGGCGGTGTAGAAGTTGGTGAGGGACTGGATGTTACCGAGCTGGCCGTCCTGCTTGACGGTGTCGAAGTAGGGTAGCGGATTCCAGATACCAGGCGTCTTCGCATTCTGGGCTACGGGAGCACAGGACATTGCTGCATCGTTCTGGCAGTCGGGCTCGGTACCGTTGAAGACGTAGTACGCCCAAGGCACGTTCTGTTTGTGCAACAGGTAGGTCAGATCGGTCCAAGCGTAGTCAGGGGGAGCAAGCAGTTTGGCGGCGGCCAGCAGCTTTTGCTTGAGGGCTTCGGGGAGGGTTGCTTTGTCGATGGCGGCCTGGCAACTCATATAGGAATCCGAGCCGGCACAGTTTTGGGTGATGAGGGTGTGCAGTTGGGCGGCAATGTCCGGGGTGATCCCGGCCGCAATGAGCGCGTCCTGGCAGGCCTTGTTCTGCAGGCCGGCCCGGCATTTGCCGATGAGGGTGGATTGGATCGAGGTGGTGAAGTCCGGTGGACTGCCCGGATTCTGGAGGGCGTTCACGCACGATTGCGGGTCGCCGGCCCGGCTGCATTTGGCCGACCATTCCGAGACCATGTACAGGTGCTCGGGCAGGCTCCAGGAGGCATTGGGTTCGAACATCTGGTCCTGCAGCGTGAAGTCCTTGGCATACGCCCAGTAGTTGGGCAGGTCACGGGCGTCGTGGTAGCCCATCACGTCGCTTTGGCTACCGCCCGCGCAGGCGGGGGCATTCGGTGCGCAGTTGCTCGAGGCCTTCTCGGCCTGGGCAATGAAGCCGTCCATTTTCCCGCCGTCGATGTCCGCAGTGGCATTGCTCTGGCTGTGCGGGCCACCGGAGTTCCGGTCAGAGGGGTCGTAGTACGGTTTCACGCACGAGCCATTGGCCGGATCCGGGACGCACACCGCAGGGGAACCGTTCTGCATCGGAATCCCGTCCGCTCCGGGGAACGTCCCGAAGTAGCTGTCGAACGAGCGGTTCTCTTGCATGATGACGATGACATGCTGGATCTTCGAGATCCCCGGATCCACGGCAGAGGCGCCGGACTCCCCGCCGGCCGGGGCGCCGGCCGCCAACGTCCGGGACCAGGTGGCCCCGAAAAAGACGGCAGCGCCTACAAGCGCGATGACCGCGACGATGGACAAGCCAGCGAGGGCCGGACGCCGCGTCGCCCAGGCTCGGATCCGCCCCCGGCGACGTCTGGATGGCCGAGCGGCTCCGGGCTTAGCGGGCAGCCTGTTGAAGCTCATCTTGCACCTCACGGACAGTGATACCCGCAGGGTACTCCTTCCCTGACTGCTGCGGTACGGGCCGGCACGGCCCCAGCGACGGCCCCAGCGACGGCGTCCCGACGGCGTCCCGCAACCTCCGACGATTAAAAAGTTCTTGACAAGAAAAGTTGTCGGTAGGCAGAATAGAAGCATGTTGGACATCGAAGTGATCGAGGATCCCGCCGCGGCGGAAGCGTCGCTGGACCCGATCCGCACCCGCATTCTGCAGGAGCTTGTCGAGCCCGGTTCCGCTACCCAGCTGGCGGTGAAGGTGGGCCTGCCCCGGCAGAAAGTCAACTACCACCTCAAGGCCCTTGAGCGGCATGGGCTCGTCGAGCTTGTGGAGGAACGGAAGAAGGGCAACGTCACCGAACGCGTTTTGCGCGCGACGGCAGCCTCGTACCTGATCTCGCCGGTGGCGCTGGCATCCGTGGCGCCGGATCCCCGACGCTTCTCGGATAGCTTTTCCGCCTTCTGGCTCCTGGCCCTCGCGGCCCGGACGGTCCAGGAGATGGGCAAGCTGATTGCGGGCGCGGCCGCAGCAAAGAAGAAGCTTGCGAGCTTCGCGATCGACGGTGAAATCACCTTCCGATCGGCGTCAGACCGTGCCGCTTTTGCCGAGGAACTCGGCGTCGCGGTGACGCGGCTCGTGGACAAATACCACGACGGCGGAACCGGCGCTTCGACCGAAACAGTGAGCGGCGCACGCAAGCACCGGCTCGTCGTCGTACTTCATCCCGCACTCAAGACAAATACGCAGCACTCTCCAGAAAAGGAACAGGACAATGACTGACAACCGTGAATTCGAAATCGTGGCCGACACCGAACTGCCCGGCACTCCTGAGCGGGTCTGGCAGGCTGTCACCAAGGACACCTCGGCCTGGATGTTCCCTACCGATCAGTGGCCGGCCGTGAAAACCGTCGACGAATACCCCAGCCACCTGGTGACCCGCATGGATGGGCCGGACGGCTGGTTCAACCAGCTGGAGCACGTACTCGAACCGCTCGACGGCGGCCGGGCCAAGCTGCACTATGTCCACAGCGGCATCTTCGCGGACAACTGGGAAGAGCAGTACGACGGCGCCAGCAAGCACACAGAGTTCTACCTGCACACCCTGGGCCAGTATCTTCAGTACTTCGACGGCAAGCCCGTGGTCTTCACCGACGTCCAGGGCCCGGCGGCATCGCAGACCCCCGACGGTTTTGTGCAACTGAAGAAGGCCCTCGGCGTGGACGGTGTTGCGCAGGGTTCAACGGTTGAGGTGGACGTCGACGGCGTCGGGCGGCTGAGTGGGGAGCTCGACTTCTCCAACCAGCACTTCCTCGGCCTGCGGACGGCCGACACCCTCTACCGCTTCTTCGGCCGAAACTCTTTCGGAGCCCCCGTTGGCATGACGGTGCACGATTTCGGCGGCAACGGTGATTCCGAACTGACCGCCAAGGCCTGGGGCGGGTTCCTGGAGAAGGTGTACGCCTAGAACTGCGACTCGCAAAACGCTGGCCGACACGCAGATGGTCTGGCGACTTCGGAATTCCGGTGTCGTCAGGCCGTCTGCGCGTCGCACGGCTATTCGGGCGTCATTGCCAGCCGCGCGCCACGGCATCCAACGCGGCGTCGTAAATCCCTCCCCAATCGGTTCCGGGGTCCTCCATGTTCGCAAGTTCCAGGCTCACGAGTCCGTGGACCTGTCCCCAGATGGACATGGCGATCGTTGCGGTTTCGGCATCACGAACGGTCCCCGTTTTCTGCGCGGCGGTCACTGCTTCCATCAGGGGAAGCATCGCTTCCGAGGCGACTGCCGGCGTCGGGCTGCAGTCCACATAGCTGGCAAGTGCGCCGCCAAACATGAGCCGGTACAAGGCCGGATGTTCCAGTGCCCAGGAACGGTAGGCGAGGCCCAAGCCTCGGAGCCCACCGCTTTCGGCGAGCCGTTGCGAGTCGCCGAACGAGCGGAATCCGTCGTCGACGGCGGCCGTCAGCAACTGCGCCTTGCCGCCGAAAAGTGAGTAGACCGCTGTGGTTGAGGTCTGGGCGGCCGCGGCAACGTCGCGGAGCGTGACTCGCGCGGGGCCATCCCGGTCAACGAGTTCGGCCGTTACCTGAAGAAGCCGCTGCCGGACGAGCTGGTCATGAACAATGGGTCTTGCCATGTCTCCAAGTGTTTCATAACATTGTTTCGTAACGACGTTATGAAACTCAAAGAGCGGAACTTTGGCTACCGTTCCCAGACCGAAGGATTCACATGGCACAGGAAATCTTTCCGGGGCGCTTCACAGCCGACACCGGGCGCGAGTCGGTGACCGTATTCCTTATCGGGATGCGGGCCAACCGTTGGTGGAAGATCGGCAAAGTGGCGCGAGTGGCATCGTCAATGCCCACCATGCTCCGTCATCTCGGGGCGCATCCCGAGTCCGGAATGCTCGGCTGCGAACAGTGGTTCGGGCGCACCACCATGCTGCTCAGCTATTGGGAGAGCCCCGAGCATCTCAGGCGCTTCGCGGCGGACAAGGAATCGCCGCACTTGGCGCCGTGGCGACGATTCGTGAAGGAAGTCGCGGGAAGCGGCGACATTGGCGTGTGGCACGAAACCTATCAGGTGCCGGCGTCGGGAATCGAGGTGGTCTACAACGGCATGCCGCAGTTTGGCCTGGCCAAAGCCACCTCGCATGTCGCGGTCGGTCCGGGCACCAACACCGCCAAGCAACGCATGGGTGCCGGGCAGCCCAACTGACTCGCAGTTAATGCCGTTTTGAGCCTCCAAAACGACAACAACTGCGGGCCAGTTGGGCGGCGAGTAACGCGCACTACGCGACGGCGGCGGCTTCCTTGGGTGCTTTCAGGGTCCTCCGGAGCTGCGGCGACGCGTCGATCCTGGCTTGGGCATCGCGCAGTGCCAGCACAGCCGTCTCAAGCTGGGCCGGCGCGAGCGTGTACGGGACACGCATGAAGTGCTCGAAAGCCCCGCCGACGCCGAAGCGAGGCCCCGCCGCCAGCCGCACGCCGAAGTCCGGGGCGACGACCGTGAGTGCCGTACTCGACGGCGTGGGCAACCTGCACCATGCCGTCAGCCCGCCGCGCGGACGTTCCACGTGCCAATCGGGCAGGTGCTCGGCCAGTAGTCCGAGGAGGGCCTCGCGGTTCCGCCGCAGCTCCGCAAGCCTGGCGTCCAGCGGTTCAGCGAAGGCCCGGAGCAGCCGAGCCGCAGCCAATTGCTCGACGATAGGGCCGCCCAGATCCATCGTCGTCCGGGTCTGCACAAAGCGGCTGATCAGGTCCACTTCAGCGCGGATCCACCCTGTCCGGAGCCCGGCCCAATGGGATTTGCTGAGCGAACCGATGGTCACCACGGCCGGACTGAACGCCGCGAGCGGCGATGTGCTGACGTCGTCGAGGTTCAACTCCCGCAGTGTCTCGTCCACCACCAGGACAGTGCCCGTTCCTGCCGCCTCGCGGACCAGGCGACGCCGCTGAAGGTTGGACATGATCCGCCCAGTGGGGTTGTGGAAGTCCGGCACGAGGTAGGCCATGGCCGGACGTTGGTGGCGCATGGCCGCCACCATGCCGTCGATATCCCAGCCGCCCGACGTCGGCTCCGCGGCGGGCGGCATCGGCACCGGAACCGTGCGGGAGCCCGAAGCGCGGATTGCGTCGAGCGCGTTGGGGTAGCTGGGGTGCTCCACCAGGACCTTCTGTTGCCGGCCGGCGAGGGTCTTCAAGATAATGTTCAGTGCGTGCTGGGCCCCCGAAGTTACCAGTATCTGGGCGGCCGTGGTGGGGATGCCGGCTGCCGTGTAGCGGTCCGCAATGGCTTCCCGGAGGCTCGGGAGGCCGACCGCGTCGTAGCCAAAACCGGGCAGCAACGCCGGAAGGTCAATCAACGCATCGGCGAATGCGCGGTGCACCACCTCGCCCGTGGCCGGCAATGAAGCATAGGCGAGGTCAAGGATCCCCTCCGGAACGGCGAGGCCGGGTCCGCTGACGGGAACCGTCCGGTGCGGAATGCCCGTCCGGCCCCTGCTGCCCTGGCCGCCGCTCAGGAATCCTTGCTCGCGCAGGCTGGCATACGCGGCGGTGACGGTGGTCCGGCTGACGCCCAAAGTGACGGCAAGCGCGCGTTCACTCGGTAGCGCCACGTCGAGCGGGATGCGCCCGTCCATCACCAAAAGGCGCACGACGTCGGCAAGCTCGCGGTAGGCGGGAGCGGCGCCAGTGTTCCACGGACCGAGGAGACGCACCATGGCTGTGGGGTTGAGGGATCCGGGCATAAAACCAGTATTGCAAACTGGCTATGGAAAGCAATGCCAGTTTTCGGGCAGCATGGTTTCATGATGACCCGCAGAATCACCCAGCTCCTGATTGGCCTCGCGATGTATGGGATTTCCCTGGCCATGTTTATCCGGGCCGGCCTTGGCCTGGATCCCTGGGATGTCTTCCACCAGGGCGTCGCGGGAAAGATCGGGTGGAGCATCGGCACCGTCGTGGTGGTTGTCAGCTTCCTGGTCCTCCTCCTCTGGATCCCGCTGCGGCAGATGCCCGGCTTCGGAACCCTCGCCAACGCCGTGCTGGTGGGTGTCTTCGCGGACATCGGCCTGGCCGTGATCCCCTCGTTCTCGCATCTGGGTGGCCAGATCGCCATGCTCGCCGGTGCCGTGGTCCTCAACGGAATCGCCTCCGCTTGCTACATCGGCGCACGCCTTGGCCCGGGTGCCCGCGACGGACTCATGACGGGACTTGCCCGCCGCACGGGCTGGTCCGTGCGCTTGTCCCGGACCTTGATCGAGGTTGTCGTGCTCGGTGTGGGCTGGCTGTTGGGTGGGTCCGTCGGCGTCGGAACCGTTGTCTACGCCTTGGCCATCGGACCGGTGGTGCAACTATTGCTACCCCTGTTTACGGTTCCGGTGAAGGCTCCCTTGGCTGCCCCCGAAGCCGTGCCGGCCACTTCGTGACGCGGATTCTTCCTGGCGACTCGCAGATTTCTTGACGCCCCCGGAATTCCGGGGGCGTCAGGGAATTTCCGCAGCGTCAGCCGCGTGAATCCTCCAATGTCAAGGACCGGGCTGGCACTTCGGGCAGAAGTAGATGGTCCGGTCTTCCAACCCCGACGCCGGTCCCAGTAGCCCGCGGCGAATGGGTGTACCGCAGCGAAGGCACGGCTGGTGCTCGCGGCCGTACACCCAAAATCCGGAGCGGGGAATCCCACGGACTCCGGGGAACGCGGTGCCACGCGTCATCCTTCGCCCCGGTCCTAGGTTGGCCTCGAGCAGACCCTTGGCCTCCGTCAGCATCGCCGCCAGATCCTTAACAGCCGACACCGGTGAGGCCGGATGCACCCCAGCCAGGAAGCACGCCTCGCAACGGTAGATATTTCCGATGCCGGCGAGGTTCCGCTGGTCCAACAGTGCGACGCCGATCGGAGTGTCCGGTGCGGCCCGCAGCCGACGAACGGCCTCTTCGGCGTCCCAGCCTGGCCCCAGCAGGTCCGGGCCAAGGTGCCCCACTACGCGGGACTCGTCCGGGGTCGGGATCACTTCCAGGATTCCCAGGGAGAAGCCGACGACGTCGGCCGTCGCCGTGCGGAGGACGCACCTGGCCGTGTGGCCGGGTTTCCTCCAGCGGCCGCCGGGGGCATAGACCTGCCAGCTTCCCTCCATTTTCAGGTGCGAGTGGATGGTCAGGGCGCGCCGGGGCCGTGCGGCCGCCTCCCAACCGGCCTCGGCCGGCGAGGCCGCCGCCGATCCGGCCTCGGCCGGCGAGGCGTACGCCGAACCGGCGTCGCCCGCCGGCCCAGTCGCGACCGGCGAAGCCTCCGTCGGCTCCAGCAAGCGCATGAGTAAATGCTTTCCCCGTGGCACCACTTCGGACACAGTCCATCCGGCCAGGTTTAGCGTGGCGAACCTGGGTACCCGGAAGTCAGAGGAGACCAGCGTCTGCCCGGCAAGGGCCTTGTGCAGCTCCGCGGCAGCACGCCAGATCGAGTCGCCCTCAGGCATGGATCCCCGCCTCAGGCACGGATCCTCAAACCCTTCGGCGTGGAGTACGCTCCGGCAGCCGCAAGGGCAAAAGCCACGGGGGTGTCCAGGAGGTCATGGCCATTGACCTTTTCCATGATCAATTTGTCCACTGCTCCCCGCCGCACTACGCCTACGAGCGCCGCAGCGGCAGCCGCCAGGACGGCGTCGTCATGGCTGAAAGTGAGCAGGGTCTTCCCTCCGCGTTCGACGTACAAGACCAAAGCACCGTCGACCATGACCACCAAGGCCCCTGCCTTCCGCCCCGGACGGTGACCCGATCCGGCGTCGACTGCCAACGCGGGCCACGGGAGGGCCGCGCCATACGGGTTGGCGGGATCCGTGGAGGCCAGGGCCAAGGCGACAGGCTCGGCCTTGGCGAGTTGGGCATCCTCGGTGAAGGAGCGCAAACGGTCCACAGTTGCCGGCACGGCAAACTGGGCGGCTCCGAGGTGCTCGATGAAGTAGCCGCGACGGCACCGCCCTGCTTCTTCGAGGCGGGCGAGGACCTTGTACATCAGGCCGAATCCGCCCACGATGTTCTCCACCATGACGGAGCCGCGGGTCACCACTCCGTACCTGTCGAGGAGGAGTTCGGCGGTGCCGCGTGCATGGATCGTGGGATCGAGCTCAGGAGCCGGCAGTGCCGACCAACGCCCAACGGCCAGCGGGGGAGTGGGGGCCGTGCCGGTGACGGAGCCGTAGCGTCCGCCCGTGAGTCCGGGCGACCCCATCAATCCCGTGCCGTGTGAGCGGCCGAGCCTGCTCATGCGCAGGGACCTGGCCCGCGGCGGCCGGGCGGGTTGCTTGTGTGCCGTGCGTCCGCCCGCAATCATGGCGCGGACGGGGGCGAAGGTGTCGCCCGTGATGCGGCCGGCCCAGACGAGATCCCACAGGGCAGCCACCACGGCGTCGTCGCTGAGGACCGCATCCATGCCGCCCGCCACCTCGGTGAGTTGCCGGAAGAAATAGGCGCCCCCACCGGTCTGCAGGTATTCCAGCAGGCGGAGTTGGGCATCGCCGGGCTCGAAATCAGGGTCCGGGTTGAGCGTCAGTTCCGCGGCTTCGGCCACGTGGAGGCTGATCCAGCCGTCGTTCCCGGGCAGCGAGCCGGCTCCGGACCACAAGACTTCGCCTGCGGCCATGAGCTCGTCCAACATGGCCGGCTGATAGTCGGAGATCCGGCTGGCGAGCACCAAAGGCTCCCAGGCCGACGCCGGAACGGGGACGCCGGAGAGCTGATCGATGGCGGTCATGATGCCGTCGAGCCCGCGCAGCGCCGGGGCGCCCCTGCCCCCAGAAGAACCAGAGCGGCCGGCAGAGGGCACGGACACGTTTTGCCAGGCGGGGAGGAACCGGCCGTAGGCGGCAGCGTCCACCGGCTCCACTTCGGCGCGCAGCGCGGCCAGTGAACGACGCCGGAGCTTGCGCAGCACTTCGGAATCGCACCACTCGCTACCAAAGGGGACTCCGCGGATCGGCACAGCCGGGAGTTCCGGCGCCTCCAACAACCCGGCCCCCTCATCGGGAACCGTGTCCGGCGCACTCGGGTGCGGGCGGAACTCGCCCTCAACTACACGGCCGTCCGCCGCCAAGCGTTTCAGCGCGGTGCCCACGACGGCGACACCCAGTCCCAGCCTCGCAGCGGCTTCCTCGGCCGTGAACGGTCCGTGCGTCCGTGCATAGCGGGAGACCAGATCCCCGAGTGGATCGTGGACGGGTTCGATGAAGGCGAGCGGCACTCCCATGGGCAGCGGAACGCCGATGGCATCCCGGAGCCGGGCCGCATCCTCGATTGCCGCGAATCGTTCGACGCCGCTGAGGGTCACGGTGAGGGCGCGATTGGCCTTGCGCAACGCCGCCAGATGCAACGCCGCCGGATGCGATCCGGCCGCCAGCTGCATCGCCGCCGGATCCGGGGAGGCTTCCACCCCTTCGGCCTGCAAGCGGGCAGCCACTTCTTCGACGCTCAGGGGGCCCAGAAGGCGCAGCAAGTCGGCGACCCCTTCCATGCCACGGACCCGCCGGTCCGGTGCCAGCCGCTGGAGCTCGAGCTCGGTGGCCTCAATGACCTTCGCGTCGAGGAGTTCGCGCAGTTCCACCCTGCCCAGGAGTTCGTTCAGGAGCGTGGAGTCGAGGGCCAAAGCCGCGGCCCTGCGTTCGGCGAGCGGAGAATCGCCCTCGTAAAGATACTGGGCCACATACCCAAAGAGCAGCGACTTGGCGAAGGGGGAGGGCTGCTGCGTGGTGGTTTGAACCAAACGCAGCTCCCGGCGCTCGATCGAGGCGGCAATGTCTTTCAACGCAGGGAGGTCGTAGACATCCTGCAAGCATTCCCTCACGGTTTCGAGCACGATGGGGAATGAAGGGTATTTCTTGGCGACGTCCAGCAATTGCGCCGAGCGTTGCCGTTGCTGCCAGAGGGGCTGCCTTTTCCCAGGATTCTGCCGCGGCAACAACAGCGCACGCGCGGCACACTCGCGGAAGCGGGAGGCGAATAAGGCACTGCCGCCAACCTCCGCCGTCACGATCTGCTCAAGTTCCTCCGGATCGAACAGGAACAGCTCAGCCCCGGGCGGTTCGTCCTCCATCATCGGCACCCGCAGCACGATGCCGTCGTCGGCGGCCATGGCGGAACCGTCCAGCCCGTAGCGCTGCTGGAGCCGCTGCCCGACGGCCAGGGCCCACGGTGCGTGGACCGGCATGCCGAAGGGGCTGTGCAGGACGACCCGCCAGTCGCCGAGTTCGTCGTGAAACCGTTCGACGACCAGTGTCCGGTCATTGGGGACGACTTCCGTGGCCTGCTTCTGTTCGCCCAGATACTGGAGCAGGTTGCCGGCGGCGAAGTCGTCCAGCCCGCTGGCCTTGCAGCGTTCCAGCGCTGGACCTTGGTCCGAAGCGGAAAGTTCACGCACGAAGGCTCCGAGTGCGCGGCCGAGATCCACCGGCCGGCCCAGGGAATCGCCTTTCCAGAAGGGGAGTTTTCCAGGCTGGCCGAAGGCGGGCGAGACAAGGACGCGGTCGTGCGTGATGTCCTCGATTTTCCAGCTGGTGGCACCCAGAGCGAAGATGTCCCCGACGCGTGATTCGTAGACCATTTCTTCGTCGAGCTCACCGACGCGTCGGCCGCCTTTGGCAGCGCGCGACGCCGGACTGGGCTCCTGTGCGGACGCAGCACCGGAACCGGACCCAGAACCGGAGCCTTCGGTCTCGGTGCCGATGATGTAGACGCCGAAGAGTCCGCGGTCGGGGATGGTTCCGCCCGAGGTCACGGCTAGGCGCTGTGCTCCCGGACGGCCTTCGATGGTGCCGGCGTTCCGGTCCCAGATGATACGCGGCCGGAGTTCGGCGAATTCGTCGGAAGGGTACCGTCCGGCCAGGAGGTCCAAGGTGGCTTCGAACGCGGATCGGGGCAGCGTGGCGAACGGAGCGGAGCGGCGGACGGTGGCGAACCACTCCTCGACATCGATGCTTCCCAGAGCGGTGGCGGCGACCGTTTGTTGGGCGAGGATGTCCAAGGGGTTGGCGGGAACGTGGAGGCGTTCGATCTTCCCACTCAGCATCCGTTCCACGGTGATGGCGGTGTGGACGAGGTCTGCCCGGTGTTTGGGGAAGAGCACGCCTTCGGAAATCTCACCCACTTGGTGGCCGGCGCGGCCTACCCGCTGGAGTCCGCTGGCCACCGACGGGGGCGACTCGACCTGGACCACCAGATCCACCGCGCCCATGTCGATGCCGAGTTCCAGGGAAGACGTGGCTACAACGCACCGCAGCCGTCCCGACTTCAGGTCGTCCTCGATGAGTGCCCGCTGGTCCTTGGACACGGAACCGTGGTGCGCGCGGGCCAGGACCGGATCCGCGCCGCTCGTACTTCCGGCCTGGGCCATCATGTGGGCGGGTGTCGCCGTCGAGGACGGCGGGCCCGAGGGACCCGGCCCCGCGGACGGCCCTCCGAAATCGGGCAGCCCCGAGTCCAGCACCGAATCCGACGCGGCAGAAAACACATCCACCGCCATGAGTTGGCGCTCCGCATAGATCTCGTTCAGCCGGGCTGTGAGTCGCTCCGCGAGACGCCGGGAGTTGGCAAACACAATGGTGGACTGCTTCGACAGCACAAGATCAACGATCTTCTCCTCGACATGCGGCCAGATGGATGCTTGCGGTTGCAGTCCCGAGGCCGGCCCGGAGTCGAAGGCTCCGGCAGCTCCCGCGAGGTCCGACATGTCCTCCACAGGAACGCTGACGCTGAGGTTCCAGTTCTTGTGCGATGGCGGTGCGACGATTTCCACGCGTGCCGAGCCAGCGAGGAACTGCGCGACCAGCTCGCGCGGCTCCACGGTTGCCGAGAGGCCGATCCGTTGGGCGGGTTTCGGCAGCAAAGCATCAAGCCGTTCCAATGAAACTGCGAGGTGCGCCCCACGCTTGGTACCTGCAACTGCGTGGACCTCGTCGACGATGACGGTGTCCACCTCGCTGAGAGTCTCCCGGGCTTTGGACGTCAGCATGAGGAACAAGGACTCGGGCGTGGTGATGAGGATGTCCGGCGGGTGGCTCAGCAGCGCGCGGCGGTCCGCCGTCGTCGTATCTCCTGAGCGCACGCCGACGCTCACAAGCGGGGCCGGCAATCCGAGCCGTTTGGCGGTCTGGGTGATGCCGATCAGCGGCGAGCGGAGGTTCCGTTCGACGTCGACGCCGAGTGCTTTGAGGGGCGAGATGTACAGGACACGGGTCTTGCGCTTGGGGGCTCGGGCACGGGCGCGGCCGCTTGTTTCCTCAAGACCCGGAAGGGTATCCGGCGAAGCGGCCGGCGACACGGACAAGAGCCGGTCCAGCGCCCACAAGAATGCTGCGAGCGTCTTGCCGGAACCAGTAGGTGCCACCACGAGGGCGTGCGATCCGGAAGAAATGGCTTTCCATGCACCGTCCTGGGCAGGTGTGGGCGCGGAGAAAGCACCGAGGAACCACTCGCGCGTGGCAAGGCTGAAACGGCCCATGGCCGTATGGCCGGGACCGCCCGCTAGCTCCTGCTCCTGCATTCCTCCATCATGCCTCACGGCACCGACACAATCAGGAACAGCGCAGATGAGGAACAGCCTAGATAAGGCTCAGGCGCTAAACCCGCCTACCCCGCCTGGAACGCCTGGACGCTCAGGAGGTTGATATTGGTGTTGCTGCAGCCCGTACGCTGCTGCGGGATGAACAGCGAAGCGGTGTCCTCGGGTGGGTAAACCCGGAAACCGGCGGCAGGGGTCTGGGTGCATTCGGGGTAGTTCCCGGCCTGCGTGTAGCGGAGTTGGGCGAAACCGGCCTTCCCGGGAGCAAGAACCACTTGTGTCACAGGCTGGGAGTCGTCCCGCGCGGCGGCCGCGCCGATCGGATCGCCCGTGGCTCCAGACGTGAGTGAGACGCCCGGGAAGCCATTCAGGACGCAAGGTTCCGTGCCGGAGTTGGTCAGGATGAGTTTCATGTAGACGCTGCCGGCCGCTCCGCCCCCTGTGGAGTCGACAGAAGCTGTCAGCGAGCCCGCCTTACAGAGCGCGACGCCGGATGCCGTCGTCCCGGTGCTCGATGGCGTGGCGCTGCCGCTTGAAGTAGGAGTACTTGAGGCCGAGGCCGACGGTGACGACGAGGCCAAAGCCGTGTCGCTGGGTACGGCTGAGCCCGAGGGTTGCGCCTGGCTTTGGAAACAGCCGGAGAGCAGGAATACCGAGGCTGCTGCCATCGTGAGCAGGAGACCGTTCTTGACTCGCATATTCGTCATGCGCACAGCTTTTCGTCGTCATTTGCCGGAGTCAACTGCGGCGCGGCAGCGGAGCCGGATTGGCGTCCGGATCGTGATGTTCCGGACGCCGACCCAGCGGAGCCGTTACTTGGACACTGAAGCCTTGGCGGAGCGGCTGCGGAAGAAGGCCGCGCCACCCAGCCCAAGCCCTGCCACACCGGCGATCAGGCCGGCCCAGCTGCGCGCCTGTGAGCCGTCGTCGGTCACGGAAGCTGCCTGTTCTGTGGAGATTGAAGCAGCCATGTGACTATCACCCGCGGCCGCGCCCGCGGCTGTGACGGCCACCGACGGAGCCGGAGCCTTCAGTGAGTGCGGGTCCTGGCCGTCCTTCGGGATTTCAGCCCAGTTTGTTTGCCCTTGCTCGCAGTTCTGGAGCGTGGGGAAGTAGAGCGTCTTGCCGGCGGCGTCGGGCAGCTTCACGGACAGGACCAGCGCGTCGCGCAAGTGCGGGTCGAGCGGGGCCTTGGCCGTGTAGACGATCTGGCTGGTGCGCTTGGTGATCGAGGTGCCGTCGGCCAGCTTCTTGGGTTCGGGCAGCGTCTGCGTCACTTTCTCGACCGTCCAGTTGGGGTTCACCGTGGGTGTGGCATCCGTCAGTTCCTCGGGGAGGTTGATCGTGAGCTTGGTGGTGCCCGAGGTGTCGCAACCGTGCGGGACGCCGAAGGTCAGCAGCGCGTATGAGTTGGCGGTGGTTTTGTCCGGGTTGATGGAGACGTGCGCAGATGCGCCTGCGAGGCCGGCCATCATCAGTGCGGCGGTGCCGCCCGCGATTCCGGTGGCGGAGAGGGCACGGCGGAGTGAGGACTTGTTCATGGTTGTTGCCTTTCAACGGGCGCGCGAAAGCGCGCCAAAGTGCGGGGATGTGCCCGTCACCAGTTGAAGGGGGTGCCGGGCGGAGTCAGGAGGCTACGACGACGGCGGGCGGGCCGCGTCTGCTGTCTTGCCTGAGGTTCCGCCACGGGCGGGGGATGAATACGGCAGGTGCGCTGAACGCAACAGCTGCGCTGCCGGCGTCGGGCCTGAAGATCAGGCGGATGAGCTGCAGGAGGGGCCGGAGCCAGGCCTCGAGCTGCCACAGTGCCTGCTCGCCCTTGGCAAGGAGCAATGCCGAAGCGGCGGTGGCGAGC
Organism: Arthrobacter gyeryongensis; assembly: GCF_039543785.1. Classification (NCBI taxonomy): domain Bacteria; kingdom Bacillati; phylum Actinomycetota; class Actinomycetes; order Micrococcales; family Micrococcaceae; genus Arthrobacter; species Arthrobacter gyeryongensis. Next base: position 146,154 of record NZ_BAABKK010000026.1, on the reverse strand, counting down.
GCGTGCCCCGTCAACATCAACCAGCTGAGCGGTGTGTCGACCTCGTGAAAATGGACTGTTTCAGCGCCCGGCGGCGGGGCGAGGTGCTCGGCCATCAAGTGGTGTGCTTGTGACCCCGGAGCCGGAACGGTGAGCGCACCGAAGGCCGTGAAGGCTTCGTGCAGGACCAGCTGGCCGGTTCCCAGAAGCACGGCAATGACCGGGAGTCCGAGCTTGAACCGGGTGGCAAGCGTGGTGACGAGCCCGGTCAATGCGAGGACGGCCAGCAGGACGGGCGCGACGGGAAGCGCACCGCCGGAGAGGACGTGGGCCCCTGCCGCGAGGGCAACGATGGCGACCGCCAGTGCACCCGAACGCACGGCATGGAAGGGCGGCCGGGCATGTGATGCGCGCACGGCTTCCTCCCTCGGTAGCGTTCAAGCGGGTGGTTGACCGTCCAGTTCGGTCTGGTCAACCCCGCAATTCTACCGGTGGTTCGTGGCCGCGCCGCTGTCGGATGGGTCGTGTGACGGGCCCGGTTCGAAATTGTCTTCCATGGCAAGAACCAGGGCGAGCGCCGGGATCACACACTGGATGACCACGGGGGGAACGGTGTAGTGGGTGTCCACGTGGACGAGGCCAAGATCGGCGAGGGTGGCCAGCTCGCGGAGCGCCAGCATCGCCTCGAAAGTGGGCAAGGCGCTGCCCATCGATTCGTTTGCTGCCGCACTCTTGAGTTCGTCCACGCCGACGGGCTCCCCGGTGGCCCCTCTCAGCAGGACCCTGGCCAGGGTTGCATTGTCCCGGGGACCTTCCTCCGACATGCTGCCGGAATCCATCACTGCACTGGCAAGGAATACCGTGAGGAACTCACGCTGGATCTGAAGCCTCGAATCGAGGTCCTGGGAGTCCCACGATTCGGCTCCCGCGCCGGGCGTGGCACGCGTCGACCCGATCGACAGGACATCGATGTCCAGCAGCGCGGCCCAGATTTCACGCAGCACGGGAACTTCGTGCATGGAGCCGACTTCAAATGACTCAGTGTCGACTTCGCCCTCGACTTCGCCCTCGACTTCGCCCTCAACTTCGCCCTCCGGGAGAGGCCGTTTCCCGGTCCTTTTCCCCCTGGCTTTCACTCCTAACGCTCCGGCTGCACCTTCAATGTCCTTCAGCCGGAGCACGCCAGTGCTGGTGACGTCCTTTCCGGCTCCAAGCCACTCCAGTAAACGTCCGGTCAACTGGAGAACGGGGAGTTCTTGGAACGCCCGGTCCTGCTCTTCGTCGGAGAGTTCCGGAATGTCGTCAGGAAGATCCAATTCCCCGGAAGCTTCTTCGGTGAGGAGCATGTGGAGGACGAAGTAGTCCTCCTCGGTCCCCGACCAGCGGCCCGTTTCAAAGAGGAATTCAGCGTAAAGGTGCAAGTAATCGAAGATCGCTATAAGCGCCTCATCGCTATCGGACTCGTCAAGCGTGCCGGCAAGCGCAAGGGCTGCGTCGTCCAAGCTGTCGGGGTCGAACCAGGTTGCGGAGCTTTCTTCGCTGATCGCGTGGCTTGCCGAGATGAAGAGTTTGACTATGTGCAAGCACTGCATGGCGTCTTCGGCGTCACTGAATCTTTCGTACCAGTGAACGAAATCCGGGGTGAAGGAGTCGACTACGCGATGGTTGAGGACCAACTGCAAGGGCATTTTGGGGGCGGAAGGCACTGCCTTGAGGTGCCCGCCGCGGGCCTTTGGCTTTTTCGTCTTCCGGCTCATGGCCACTCCTTCGCTTCCCGGGCGCATAACTACTGAATCGACGTTACCCGACGCCGCGTAGGCGAGTTCCGCTGCTTTGCTGGCAGTACCGGCCCATATCGCGGTTCACAGAATGTCCTCTAGTCCTCGGATTTCGGTCGAGTCTCCCGCCCGTAAGCGTTTCTTCTTGTTGATCTCAGATAGACTAATTGTGGTCAGTGACAAGACGTCCATGGGATGTCTTCCAAGGTTCCTTGGATAGCTGGCCTTTATCTTGCCCGGCCCCAGGGGAAAAAGTAAGACTTCAACTGCGGCTGGACTACGGGCTCGAACCACGAGCATTCACGCTCTTCCAGACGTCGCTGGACAGCCCAAGCGCGTAGTCGGCTACTTGGAGCCCCCATGACGATGAAGATTCCCAAACGCACAGGATGATGTTCCGGTCCTGGGCATTGCAGACTTCACGGAGTGATTCCCGTGCGAGTTCGCTTCGTTTGTTGGTGCCAAAAGTGCCGGCAATGACATAAAGGGTATCTTCACGGGTGGACACTTGCTTCGCGATTTCGCTGAAGTGCAGCCGCCAGGCCAGCTTGTACAACTCCATCTGCCCCCGGGTGCGGACTGCATCATAAGCATTCGCTTTACAGAGAAAAGTAGTGAAGTAGATGCTGGCCGCGGAGCCTTTGGAGGCCCCGTTGAAGTCCAAGTTGCCAGTCTCATCTACGTACATGAACACATCAGCCATTGGAGCCCACTTCCGTGGCTCCAACACATCTAGTTTGCTTTTCCCCCTGGCACAGCATGGACCTGAGAATACCGGCTGTCATGCTGCGGGGTTTGGGAATCAGGCAGTTATTGCCGGACCACCTTCGGAGGGCTTGCCTGCCGGGCCTTTGCCGGCTTGTCCTTTGCCGACCGGCCCCTCGCTCTTCGGCTCGCCTGCCGGATCCGGGGGGGCCTGCGAAAAGCTGCGTGCCGCCCTCGAGCCGGCGATGGTGCTTGCCCCGATGCTGATGAGGGCGCCGAGGATCATGGCGGCGGCTTCTCCCGGTTCCAGCAAGTGCAATTGGGAGCCGATGGTGGCTGCTGCAACCGGTACCCCCAATTGGGAGGAGGCCAGTACTGCGAGCGGCAGGGGCTGCCCGAGGGCCCGGATGCTTCCGTGTACCAGCAGCGTTCCGAAGCCAAGGCAGATCCCGAGGAGGATCATTCTCGGGCTGCCTGCGAGAGTCCGCAGGTCGAGCGATGCACCCAGCCAGACGAAGAACACCGGACCCAGGAAACCGTCGCTCACGGCGAAAAGCTGATGCGCCAAGCGACGGGGTTCGCCCACTGCGGAGACCACCAGGCCGAAGGAGAACCCGGCCAGCATGATGGAGACGTGGCCGAGGACGGCGAGTCCGGAAAGCGCGAAGAGCAGGGCCAGCTGGATCCGCAGTTCCAGGGCGAACTTCCGGTCTTCGGAGATGTCGTGCAACCGTCCGCGGTTGCCGCTGTTCTCCAGCCAACGAAGCACAAAGAACAAAACCAGCGCGCAAGCCGCGACGACGGCCGCCCCCACGGCGGCCCGGCCGGCGTTAGGCGGGTCAACGGCTAACGGAAGCGCCACAATGCAGGCGATGTCAGCGATGGCCACTTGCGCCGTCGTCGTCAGGACCTTCGGCCCTGTCAGCCGGAGCGAGTCGACGATCGGCAAGACCAGCGCTGCGGAGGAGGACGCGAGCAGGACGATGTAGAGCGGAGCATGTCCGGTGCCGAAGGCGAAAGCGATGACGACTCCGACGACGGCGGCGAGCACCGCGGCGACGCCGGCGCGCAGGGCGCCGCTACCCAGGGCAGGACGGATGGCTTTGTCCCGCACGGGGACATGCGTACCGGCGACGAACATGATGAGGGCGAACCCGACGTCGGCCACGAACGTGAAGGTCGGATCAGTGGAATCCACCAGGCCCAGACCCGTGCGTCCGATGACGATGCCCGCCAGCAACTGCCCTAATACAACGGGAAGGTGCCATTTCCGCGGCAGCGCCAGGAGCGGCCCGAGGAGCGCGACTGCGGCAATCAGCGCAAGCTGAAAGAACGACACGTTCCTCCTTCTCCGGGCATGGCCGTTAGTCTGCGGTGGTTACCGGGGCGCATCAGCCAGTTTCAGGGGAATGTCGGTGTTCTCGTCCGTGTAGTAGCTTGCGCACACCCGGTGATAGCCGTCGGCTACCTGCGCGGGCATGCCCGTGGCCAGATCTCCCCGGACCATCAGGATGGGCGAGAGCTTCTTGCCCTCCTTGATCTTCTTCAGGTCCGAGGCCACGTGGGCATTATCTTCCGGGAGCAGCGCAAGGCGGGCGGCCCTGAGAATGTCCTTGGCCTTGCGGTGCTGGATGGGTGCCTCCTTGAGGGCGGCGACAACCGAGGCCACCACGTGGTTGGATTCCAGCAAGGAAAGGTAGTCTGCGGCGCTCGGGTAGTCCTGGTCCTCGGGCTCCAGCAACCAGCGGACTTCGCCTTTGTTATCGTCAGGCATGCGTTGTACTCCTTGGCCAGCGGTATCGGCTTGCAAACGTCGGCGGTGCCGGACGGGGGATTTTGGAGAGGTCCGTGCCGGGACGCCGTCGTCGTAATTCAAGGGCGAGGCTTTCTTGGCCGCGTGCCATCGCCCAATGGTGATTCGCGGCAAAAGCGGGTTTGAGCAGCCAGCCTAGCCGCCGGAGCAGCGGTTTCGATGTGCTGACGCGCCAGTCATAAGTGATCACCGTTTCCGGGCCGTCCTGTTCGAAAGTCCAGCGCCCGGTACCGCGCAGGTCGCCGCTCGCCGCGATCGCGAAACCTCGCTCCGTGATGGGTTCGGTGACCGTGGACCTCCAGCGCAGCGTATACGGCAGCCAACCTTTGGAGTGCAGCGAGAAGGCTTTTCCCGTACCGTCGGCATTCCCAGGATCCAGCGGAACAACCCTCAGATACACCGAAGGCCACCAGCGGGGCAGAGTTCCGGCGTCGCCCAAGATATCCATGACCTCGCGCGGGGTCCCCGCGACGCGCCAGACGGTGAGGAACTCGTAGTCGGCGTTGCTCTTGGAAGTGCCGCCCATTGCTGCCTCCAGGGCGCGGATGGATAGTGGACTCACAGTACTCATGCCGTTGCACACGGTCAACGGCCCGGCTTCGGCGTGCCCGCGGGCCGGTTACTCCCGGACGGTCACCGTCAGCCGTTGGATGTCGTTGTTGCCCATGCCTTGATAGTTCCATTCCGGCGTCTCGGGCTGGATCTGCCCGGTGGAATCCGTCGCACGGCATGCCAACTCGTGGGAACCGGGAGTTGCGATCCACGTGAATGTCCATCCGCGCCACGCATGCCGCCCGGCGGGAGCTTGAAGTTGGGCCTGCTCCCAGACCCCGTCCACGCAGACTTCCACGCTGTCCACGGTTCCTTTCCCGGACCAGGCCCGGCCGCTCAGCTGGACCGGTCCCGCCTCCACGGTGCGTTGCCGCGTGAAGAAGTCGGGAACGCCGGGCGGAGCCATGAGGGAGCGGACCTTGATCCACTGGACGGGCTCGCCGGGATCGTCTGCGTCTTGGGTATAGCGGTAAGAGTCGAGCTGTTGGTAACCGTCGAAGCTGTGGTCAATTGCCTCGATGGATTGCAACCATTTGACGCTCGTCATCCCGTACCAGCCCGGGACGAGCAAGCGGACGGGGTAGCCATGCTGCGGTGGCAGGACTTGGCCGTTGACCTCATAGGCGAGCAGGACGTCGTCGGACATTGCTTCCGCGAGGGTCAGGCTGCGCGCGTACTGATGCTCCACGCCGCCCTGGATCCCGCGGTCCGTGCCCGTGAAGACGAGCTCGACGGCGTCCGGCGACACACCGGCGTCGAGCAGCAACGGAGCGAGCGGGGTACCGGTCCACTCGGCGGTGCCCACTCCACCCTGGTCCCATGGCTGGCTCACCGGCCGCGGTTCCAGCCGCGAGCGGCCGTTGCCGGCGCACTCCATCGTGACGGCGCAGGTGCGGCGCTCGCGGTGCTGGAGGTCAGGCAGGGTGTACTCGTGCGGAAGGTTGACGAGCCCGCCAATATTCAGCCGCCACGAAACAGGATCGATCTGGGGAACGTCGAAATGGACCAGGAGATAGTGCATGCCCAGCGGTGTGACAGGCCATCGGAGCATTTCCAGCGGCATGGCGTGGTTGCGCGAAGCCAGTTGCAGTTCTTCGCGGGTGATGGGTCCGGTGGTTGGAGTGGCCGGTGTGGTTGGTTCTGTCGGAGCAGCGGGGGCGGTGGGGGCCTGGGTGGCAACAGCGGCGCCTTCCGCTGTGCGGCGGGTGTTGACGCTCATGCTCCCAGTATGGTCGTCCGGGACTGCGGTGTCACTGGATTTGCTCTGGGAAGCGAGGCGCTTGTCCCGCGGCGCGTTTGGCGACGGTGCGCTGGGGGCCGCGGCGACGGAGGCGTCCGACGTCGGGCTGCTGGGAAAGTATTCTTGGTCTTTGGCGCTTGCGCTCCTGGACAAAGACAGATGGAAGAAAGAGAGTCTCCGTGAAGATCCGGGCCCCACGACTTGACGTGAGTGGCGTTCTCCTTGTTTGGGCCCTGATCTTCGGGCTTTGGCAACCTTTTATTTGGTGGCGGGGGATTGTGGCTGCCGTGTGTTTGATCGTCGCGCTGTGGGGTTTTGTTGGGTGGTACCGGCGCCGTTCTACGCGGGGGCGTTAGCGCACTCGAACGGTTTGGATTGCACCCTCCTGGACACTGCGGACGACCCCGAACTGCTTGATAGCTTAAGGACGGCTGTCCGGACCGCGCGAATCAAGGTCTTGCGGATGGTTAATACTCAGTTGATTGAGCTGTATTGGGCCATCGGCCAGGGCGTGCGGCTCCAGTAGGAGAAGCGCGGCTGGGGGAGCGGGGGTAATTAGACGTGTCGGTGCGAGCATGTCAGGCGCCGTCGATTCGCCGCGGGGTGGCGTAGGCCTCGCTGAGGTCCCAGATTCGCTGTTGCAGCTGGAGGTCGTAGGAGATCCGGGGCGAGCGGCCTTCTCGGTGGCGTATGAAGTAACGGCCGGTGACCTCGGCCAGCTCGGGTGCCGTGGCCAGGCGCAAGATGGATTGGGCGCCCTCGGCCGGTGTGAGCAGCAGCCTGCGGATGGGTGCGAGGAACGGGCGGGTGAAGGCAGGGGCGATGTCGTTGGCGATGCCTGTGGCGACCAGTCCGGGGTGGACGGCGTTGAGGGTTACGCCGGTGTCGCGCAGCCGTTCGGCGAGCAGGTAGCCGCACATTAATGTCAGCAGCTTGGCGCGGGCATATGCGGGGAACGCGTCGAACCCGTCCGCCGCGTTAAGGTGGGCCAGGTCGTCGAGGTGGCCGACATCCAACTGTACGGGGCGTGGGCGTGGAAGGATTTTTACCAGCCGGGTGTCGGAGAACGCGTCGGACACGACGTTGACGATCCGCGCCGGCGCTGCCGCGCGCAAGGGATCGAGCAGCAAGTTGGTCAGGGTGAACGCTGCCAGGTGGTTGACGGCGATGTGCATCTCCACCCCGTCGGCGTCCACGGTGCGGTCGCGGAAGTGGGCTCCGGCGTTGTTGACCAGCAGATCAAGCGTGGGGTGCCGGACGGTGACGTCGGCGGCCAGACGATGCAGGTCGGAGCGCGAGGCAAGGTCGGCGGCAAACACCTCGACTCGGTCGGAACCGACCTGTAGGGAAACCTGGCGCCGCAGGCGGTCGCCGCCAGCCTGGTTGCGGACCACGATGACGACTGTGGCCCCCAGGCCCGCCAGCCTGGTGACGATGACCTGTCCCATCCCGCCGGTAGCGCCGGTGACCAGGGCGACTTTGCCGGTCAGGTCGACCGGCGCGGCGGCGGTCATGCCGCGATCCGGGGGAACTGGTGCAGGTAGGCGTGTGTCTGGGCTTCACGGACCAGGAAGTCGCCCAGGTCGGCGCGGGAGATCGCCGAGGTCAGGCGGATCCTCAGGTCGGTCCCGGTGCGATAGCGGCCCTGCCCGGGCTTGTCGTTGAGGGCAGGGGGACGCACGATCGTCCAGTCGACGCCGGAGTCCTGGATCAGGCGTTCCATGGCCTCTTTGTCCCGCATCTTATCGGCGAGCGTGGCCCACAGCGCCAGGGAGTACAGGGACCGGTCGTGGGTCTCGGCGGCCCCGTGCGCGCTCACCGCGATCAGACGCCGGGTGCCCGTGTGCTCCATCGCGGCGAGGATGGAGCGGATCCCGTCGGTGCAGACGCTCACCGGACCCTTGGCGTCGGTGCCGAGGGCGCTGATCACAGCGTCCTGGTCCTGGACGAGATGATCGATCGCGCCGGGCAGGGTCAGGTCCGGCACAACAACGTTGCGCACGAGCGCGCCGCCGGCGAACGCGTGCGGCCGGCGAGTCACGGCGGTGACCAGATGACCGGCTGATGCGGCCTGTTGGACTGCTTGAATCCCGGTGCCACCGCTGGCCCCGAAGACGATGATACGCATGGGCGGTTTTCCTTCACCTAATTATGAGACATTTTGTCTCATAATTAACGGTAACGTCCGCCGCTCTGTGAGTCAAGTAGTCTCATAGACTGTGATGATGAAAGCCCCCCTCGACCCTCGCGCCGCCCGGAGTCGGGAGGCGATCCTGACCGCCGCGCGTCAGCTCCTTCTCGCCGAAGGTCCCGCCGCGGTCACTCATCAGCGCGTCGCCCAGGTGTCCGGTACCGGGCGGGCCACGGTGTACAGGCACTGGCCTCGGGCCGAGCAGCTCTTGCTCGACGTGATGACCGGCACCGACCTGCCGTTCTTCCGGGCGCCGCAGTCCCCGGTCCGGCCGTGGCTGCACCGGCAGCTGCGTCAGCTCGCCGACGAGCTGCGTCTGCCGACGGTCGCGGCCGTGGCGCTGACCGTGATTCAGGGGAGCCTGTGGGATCCGGGGATCGCACGGAGCAGGGACGGCATGATCGCCGCGATCGATGAGCGGATTGGGGTCGCCCTCGTGCTGGCTGAACGTGCCGGGGAGGTCGAGCTCGGGGCGTCAGCGACCGATGCGGCGGCGCTGCTCGTAGGTCCGGTCCTGTATCGCACAGCCATGCAGTCCGGCCGCGTAGACGACGACCTGATTGACCGGTTGATCGACAGGGTCGGCACCTGGCGGACATGACGACCAGGCGTGCTGTGCTGGTGATTCGTGACCGAGGCGCTGCTGGATTGCAAAACCCTGTAAGCAGCCGCTGCATCACCCAGGCCACCCTTCGCTGAAGCGCCCGGTCCCCGGGCTCTGGCCGCGCCGCCCTGGAGATCAGGTTCGCAGTTTGCGGTGGGATCGGGAGTCGGGATTCCCGCTTCCAGCCTGGGGGAGCATACTGGGGTAGTGAGGATCGACGCCGGATCGGGGCCTCAGGGCAGGCGGCTGCCCGGGGCGGGCACGAGCCCGTTCCCGCCGATCGCCGACTATGGGTTCTTGTCCGACTGTGAGGCCAACTGCCTGATCGCACCGAGCGGGCAGGTGGAGTGGATGTGCGTGCCGCGTCACGACTCACCGAGTGTGTTCTCCACCATGCTCGACCGCGCCGCGGGCGGCTTCAAGGTGGCGCCGTACGGCGTCCGGGAGCCGACTGCGCGCCGCTACCTCCCCGGCAGCCTGATCCTGGAGACCACCTGGCAGACCAGGACGGGCTGGCTAATCGTGAGGGATGCCATGGTGATGGGACCGTGGCACCACACCGAAGAGAGGGCCGGCCGATACCGCCGCCCGCCGACGAACTACGAGGCTGAGCATTGCCTGCTGCGTACCGTCCGATGCGTCAGCGGGGCAGTTGAGCTGTCCGTGCTGTGCGAGCCGGTCTTCGGCTACGGCCGACGCCGGGCACGGTGGGAGTTCTCCGGTCCCGGATACGGGGAGGTCGTGACCGTCGGCGGCGACGAGGGGGATCCGATGCTGCATCTGACCACTGACCGCCGCCTCGGCATCGAGGACTCCATCGCGGTCATCCGCAGCCGGATGACCGAGGGCGAGCAGGCTTTTATCGCACTCTCCTGGGGGTCGCTGCCCCCGCCGCGGACGTGGGAGGAAGCCACCCGCAAGCAATGGCAGACTACAGAGTTCTGGCGGCAATGGATCACCGGGGGCGAGTTCCCCGACCACCCGTGGCGGGAGGAGCTGCAGCGCAGCGCGCTGACGTTGAAGGGCCTCACCTACGCGCCGTCCGGAGCTCTGGTCGCGGCGCCCACCACGTCGCTGCCCGAGACGCCCGGGGGGGAGCGGAACTGGGACTACCGGTATACGTGGGTGCGCGATTCCACGTTCGCGCTGTGGGCCCTGTACACCCTCGGCCTGGACCGGGAAGCCGACGACTTCTTCGCCTTCATCCGCGACGTCGCCGCCGAGGACGACCTGCAGATCATGTACGGCATCGACGGCGAAAGGGACCTTCCCGAGACCACTCTCGAGGGGCTCGGCGGCTACGACGGCGCCCGCCCCGTCCGGATAGGCAACGCTGCCGTCCACCAGCGCCAGCTCGACGTCTGGGGCACCATGCTGGACTCCGTCTACCTGCACGCCAAGTCCCGTGACCAGCTCCCCGAGCCACTCTGGCCCGTCTTGCTCCGCCAGGTCGAGCAAGCCGCCGCCCACTGGGGGGAGCCCGACCACGGCATCTGGGAGGTCCGTGGCGAACCGAAGCACTTCACCTCCTCAAAGCTCATGTGCTGGGTCGCCCTGGATCGTGGTTCCCGGCTGGCGCGCCTGCGCGGTCAGGCTGATTACGCCCGGAAGTGGGAGACCATCGCCGAGGAGATCCATGAGGACATCTGCCGCAATGGTGTCGACGACCGCGGTGTGTTCGTCCAGTCCTACGGCACGACGAACCTCGATGCCTCGCTGCTCCTTGTCCCCCTCGTCCGGTTCCTGCCCGCCAACGACCCACGCGTGCGCGCCACCGTCCTGGCCATCGCCGATGAACTCACTAGGGACGGGCTCGTCCTGCGCTACCGCCCCGAGCAGACCGACGACGGACTCACCGGCGTCGAGGGGACCTTCACGACCTGTTCGTTCTGGCTCGTCTCAGCCCTCGTTGAGATCGGAGAGGTGGTACGCGCCAAGGCACTGGGCGAACGTCTGCTGTCCCTTGCCAGTCCCTTGGGCCTCTACGCTGAGGAGCTGGATCCGGTCAGCGGCCGTCATCTCGGCAACTTCCCGCAGGCGTTCACGCACCTGGCCCTCATCAACGCGCTCGTGCACCTCATCCGCGCCGAAGAAACCAACCGCGCGGCGCAGTTCGCCCCGGCACACCGCAACACCTGACAGCAGCTTCAGTGAGACTTACTCCAACAGAACTGAGACAGGACAGTGAATTACTTGCGTCTTCCTTGCTCTCTGGATTACGTGAACACCAAGATGACAGTTCCTGAATCGGGACATCGTGCACTCGTTTTGATCCTTGAAAGATCCCTGCGACTCGGCTCACCGGGTTGACGCGTAAAAGTACTCAGCCAGTTAGTCCAGTGGTAGTTTGCAGCTATGGCGAATGCCCTCGCGTGGTTCTCACAGTCCGGCGTCGTGCAAGGAATCATTCTCGGTGCCGTGCTGGCGTTCTTGACGGCGATCCTCATGATGAATGCCGTGGGCAGGGCGGTCACAACGACTGTCAACGGTTGGAGCGCCATCCGGAAATGCGGCCAGCCTGGCAACGGTGTCCTCGTGCGGGCTGCATGTGCCAAGGCCCTGCCCGTCGTCAATGTGTTTGACGAGGCCGCCTACTGGACCGCCACTGTGGATGGCTCAGGGCAAACGCTGAGCGGCGGGCATGGATACGTCCTGCATTTTCCTCCCGGGCAACTCCCGCCTAATGACGCCTTCTGGTCGCTCACTCCTACCGATACCGTCGGGTATATGGTGGACAATCCAACTAATCGCTATAGCGTTGGTGACCGTTCGCCTCTCGCGCAGAACGCCGACGGTTCTGTCGATATCCATCTCCAGCATGAGGCTCCGGTCGGGAACGAGCAGAACTGGCTGCCCATTCCTTCCGGGAAGTTCAAGCTGATGTTCCGGGTGTATCTGCCCGGCGCGGCGATTCTAGACGGCACGTATCAATTGCCGCCCATTGCCAGGGCGCATTGAGATGAACCGCCTCATCTTGAAATACGGACGTCCCCTTACGGCCGTCATACTGGCGGTCTTCGCGTGGGTCATCTACCGACGGATCGCCAACGGGGACGGGATCATTCCACTCGCCATAGCGGCAGTCATCGTGTGGGGGCTCGGCGCGCCCGCGTTCATCTACCTCTGGCCGCGACTCACGGTCAATGGATACAAGAGGGCGATCCTCAAGCATGGATTCGGTGACGGCCCCATCCCCGTCAACACGCTGTACGCCGTGCCCGGCACTTCGTCCCCGTCGACGTCGCGCGGGAGCCTTATGGCGACCGGAGCTGACGATTTGCTCTACGTCGGCGGCTGGCTCGACTTGAGCAGAGGACCGCAGATCCTGCACGTACCGGACACGGCCGGCCGTTACTTCAGCGTGCAGTTCACCGACCCTTCGAAGAGCACAAATTTTGCCTACGTCGGCAAACGCACCACAGGAACCAAAGCTGGCCTCTATCTTCTCAGCGGGCCTGGCTGGAGGGGCACCGTACCGAACGGAATGACGCAGATTTCCTCGCCAACCCACTCCGCGCTCGTCATTGGCCGGGTCTTCGTCGAAAGCGACAGCGATCTTCCGACCGCTTATGCGCTTGCGAAGCAAATACAGCTCGCGCCGCTGAAGCAGTAACGGCGACGTGACCGGCCCAGATGTACGACGGCGAACGGCTCGCCGCCGGTGACCTGCCGAAAGGCCCTTTCGCACAGGAGAAGCCGGACCAAGTCTTTCGACGTCGCCGACGGCGAAATCGCCAGATTCCGGTGCAGCGGGAAGAGCACCCTGCCGATCTTCCTCTTGTCCTTCGCGGTTCCCAGCCTGGCCCTCACGCTCAAACGCGACTAGACGCCAACCACCGATCCCGTGTGGGCTTAGCGGCGGAAGGTGAGGTGGATGATGCCGCTTTCGGCGGTCTCTGACTTGACCGTGTAGTCGCTTTCCAGCCCCCGGAGATCGTCCCAAAGCCGTATTCCGCTACCGAGCAGGATGGGTGTGATCGCGACGTGCAGCTGATCGACAAGTCCGGCCCTGAGGTAGTCGCGCACAACGGTAGGGCCGCCTCCGATACGCACATCCTTTTCCCCCGCCGCACTGAGCGCTCGTTCAAGCACTTCTTTGGGGCTGGTGTTTACGAAGTGGAAGGTCGTACCGCCGGCCATCGTCATGTCAGGGCGAGGCGTGTGAGTGAGGACGAACACCGGGACGCGGAATGGCGGTTCGTCACCCCACCAGCCCTTCCACTCGGGGTCATCGGGGAAGTTATGGAACCCGAACATACCGGCACCCATAATCTCAGCTCCGACCCCCTCGAAGTAGGCCGCTGCGTATTTGTCGTCGACACCGGACGTGCCTTCTCCACTGGTGTCATGCAAGACCCGCTCACGGAATGTGCGGGTGGACGTATATGCGTCAACGAGACGGCCCCAGTCCGAACCGAACGGATTCTCCGGAGTTGCGTCCGTCGTCGTGGCGAAACCATCCAGCGAGATATTCAGGTCAACTCGAACAGCCATGGTGAAGGTCCCCTCAGATCAGTGGTTGCGTTATGCAACCACCATACTGGTGGTGAGATCATCGTCACGGAGGAATTCGCCGAAGAATTCATGGTTTCTGGGAGCGCAGAGTCTTCGACCCCCGCGGTACCCAACAGCGCACGGCATCGCGGTATTGTCTGAATTCTTCGCCGAACCGTTCCTCCAGGTCAGCTTCCTCGAGCGGCCTGACAACGTAATTCCACACTAGCGAGCCCACGACGGCGTAGGCCACCACCAGCCATGATTGCAGGATGACGCCAACTGCCGCGCCCTGGAGAATGCCCGCGGCCGCCATTGGATTACGGATCCAGCGATACGGACCTGCGATGACCAAATGGTTCGGCATTGCCGACGGCAGCGGGGTGCCATTTCCCAACGTCGACATCGCCACGGCCGCCGAGATGCCAAGGGCGCTGGCGAGTATCAGAACCGCGACACCCACAGGAGCTGCAAACGACGGAAACAGGAGCACCACCGCCCAGCGCCCTTCGAGAAAAGCGACGGCGAACGGAATCGCCGCAAGGAAGAAGCCCCAGAAGAGGACAATTTGCCCGAATGTTGAGGCCACGTGGCTTGCGGCGGTCGGGCGGGGGATTGCGGGACGGAATGCGAACGGACCGCGGATGATCCACGCGGTAGGTACACGCCCCAGCAAGACAAGGCAGAGCGCGATCAGCGAGCCCGCAGTCGCAGCGCCCATGCCGAGTACGCCCCAGCCTGCTTCGGTTGTGACGGTCGCGTATATCGCCAGTGCGACGGCGACGGCGCCCGTCCAGCCGGCACTCACCAGCGCGGCAGCCTTTACACCAAACGCCGCCACGGCAGACGCCACGACGAACAAAGGAATGTCGAAGACAGCAACCGCAACCGGGTCGAGGTTACCGAGGGTCGCCTCGCGCACCACTGGAGACAAGAAAACCGCGGCCCACCACAAGAAGCCGGCAAGCGCCTGCATGGCGAAATATGCCCTGCCCCACGAAACGGCTCCGCCCCGCCGAATCAAGGGCGACACCCGCTCAGCCCAAACATCAGTAGCCCCAATCGACGACAATTTTGGCCCAGCCTACCGAAATCGAACGCTGCGTCCGTGTTCACCGGAGACTCGCGCAGGACCAGTTATCCCCCAAACCCCCGCAAAATGCCCTCACGGCTACAATGAGACATATGCCGGACATCGAGCGTTGGCCCACCGGAAGGTTGCTGTCTACAGCGGCCCGGCTGGTGGAACACGCTTGGGACGAGAATCTCAGGGCGATCGGCCTCACCCACGCCGGCGTCATCGCGCTCGAGGTTCTTGCAGCCACAGGCCCCATCACCCAGACCGCGCTCGCGCAGATCGTGCGCGTGCAGGCCCAGACCATGGGGCAGACACTCAGCAGGCTCGAGGCACACGGGCACATAAGTCGCCGTCGAAGTTCCGAGGACCGCCGGGTGCACGTCGTTTCGCTCACCGACGCAGGCAGGGAAGCGCTTGAGCGGGCGGTCGAATCGGAACAACAGGTTCTTGCCCAGGTGTCGATCGATACGTCGATGTTCAGGCAGGAATTGAAAACAGTCGTGCGCGAGCTGGCGGACCGGCAAGCACCCGCGGGAGACAGCGACGGCGCCCCTCTTGCCTCCGCGGCACTGGAAGACTAGTCCGAGGAAACGTCGACGGCGGTCCGCTCATCGGGCGTAGGACCCCCACTGCGCGCGGACCGCTCGCCGCGCGCAGCCAACTCATCCAGTACCGCGTCGTACCAAGACTTGACCCCAAACTCGGGCTTCCCCACGTCGAGCAGCCTGAAAAGGGCGTCGGCCAAAAAGTTGAGCTCGGCAACGGACAGCTTCGCAAGCCCTCGCACGGGGTCCAGTTCGCCTTCCAGGCATGAGGTGAGTAGCGCGTTCACAGCGCGGCTCCAGGCGTGTGGGCAGACACGCAAGAAGCGTTGAAACGGAGGGGTGTCCGGCGGGTCATGGGGTCGCTCCATGGAAAGAGTTCCTAGGGCCGCTGCATAACCCACCCTGATGATATCGACACGCCGAGGCGCGCGGCAAGCGCGCCGCGCGGCCAGAAACCAGCATCAACGGCGCCTAATTGGCGCGTTCAATCCCGCCCGCGTCGCCGGACAAGCCAAGCCACCAGAATCACGGCAGCGGCGGCGCAAAGCACGGGGCCGAAACGACGAACCAGCACCGGCCACACGGCCGAGCCCAGATCCAATTCCGACGACGACGCGAGCGGCGCGGACCGAGGTGCAGCCGCAGCCGCAGGCACACGCGTCGCCGGCGGTTCAACCACCTGCGCTGCAGAACCCGCAGCGGGCCCGACGGCGGCGGGCCCGGCGGCTGCTCCAGCCGCGGGCTCCCCGGGCTCCGCTACCTCGCCGGTAGCCATCCCGGACTCTGCCGACGCAGCCGAGCCTCCGGCGTCGGGCTCGGTATCGCTCGGAGCCCCGCCGCCCGCCTTCCCGATCACGCACTGGACAAACTGTTCCAGCAACTTGTCCGAGATGTCCTGGATGACACCCCGGCCGAATTGGGCCGGTTTTCCGGTGACGTTCATGTCGGTGGTCACGTCCACGGAGGTGCCGTCGCCCTCGGGCGTCAGCACTGCAGTCACGGTGGCGCCCGCTGTGCCGTTGCCGCGTTTATCCTTGCCCGTGGCCGAAATGACCACCGTGTGCGTCTCTTGGTCGCGCTCGAGGAATTCGCCGGTGCCGGTGTAGATCATGGCGATGGGGCCGAGCTTGACCTTGACCGTTCCGGTGAACTGCTCGCCGCTCACCGATGTGAGGGTCGCCCCGGGGAAACAGGGCGCGATGTCTTCCAGTTGGTTGAAGGAATGCCAGGTGTCCTCCAGCGAACTGGGAACCACGAAGTGATGTTTGAGTTCCACGTCTCCCTCCGTCCGTTTTCCGCTAAAGCCCGGCGGCCGCGATGACGGCCCGCTTGGTCAGGACCTCGGCCAGGTGGCGGCGGTAGGCCGCGTCCCCGTTGAGGTCGCTCGCGGGGTCGGTCCCCTCGGCGGCGTGTGCGCTCGCGGCGGCGATCGCTTCCCTGGTCGCTGGGCCACCCACTAGTGCCTGTTCGACGGCGGTCGCCCGCAAGGGCGTGCTGGCCATGTTGGTCAGGCCGATCCTGGCCTCGGAGATGGTGCCGCCTTCCACCCGGACCATCGCGGCCACCGCCACGATGGACCATTGCTGGGCCACCCGGGTGAACTTCTCATAGTGCGAACCCCAACCGGTGTACTTCGGCACCCGGATATGGGTGAGGATCTCGCCGTCGTCGAGGGCGGTGGTGAAGTACCCCTGGAAGAAGTCCGCCGCTGCCAGCCGGCGTTCCCCGTCCGGACCTGCCAGGATGAACGTCGCGTCCGCCGCCAGCACCGGCGCGGGCATGTCCCCCGCCGGGTCGGCGTGCACCAGAGCGCCGCCGAACGTGCCGCGGTGGCGGACCTGGGGATCCGCGACCGTGGCCGCGGCCTTGGCCAGCAACGGCACGTGCTCGGCAATGAGCGCGTCGGTGGCGATCTGGTGGTGCGTTGTCATGGCCCCGATCAGCAGCGCATCGCCGTCGTCGCGGACCCCGGACAACTCGCCGATCCGGCCCAAGTCCACCACCATGGCCGGGTCGGCCAAGCGCAGTTTCATCACGGGGATCAGGCTTTGACCCCCGGCCAGCAGCTTCACGTCGTCGCCGGCGTCGGCCAGCACGCCCAGCGCCTCCGCGACCGTGGCCGGAGCGGCGTAATCGAATGCGCTCGGAATCATTGCACACCTCCGGTGGTCTTGGCTTCTTCAAGGGCGGCCCACACGCGCGACGGCGAACAGGGCATCTTGATGTCCTTCACGCCCAGATGCCGCACCGCGTCCAGTACGCCGTTGACAATGGCGGGCGTCGAGGCGATGGTTCCTGCCTCGCCGACTCCCTTGGCTCCCAACTGGTTGGTGGTTGACGGCGTCTCGGTGCGTGCTGTCGTGAAGTGCGGCAAATCCGGCGCGCTCGGCACGAGGTAGTCCACGAACGAGCCCGTGACCAGTGTCCCGGCGTCGTCGTGCACGGCCTCCTCATAGAGGGCCTGCGCGATTCCCTGGGCCAGGCCGCCGTGGACCTGGCCCTCCACTATCAGCGGATTGACCACCACCCCGACGTCGTCCACGCAAACATACTTGCGGATGGTGACCTGCCCGGTCTCGGTATCCACTTCCATGGCGGCCAGATGGGTACCGTGTGGGAAGGAGAAATTCTGCGGGTCGAAGGTGGCATCGGAGTCCAGATTGGGCTCGAACCCGTCCGGCAGGTTGTGCGCGGAGAAGGCGGCAAAGGCGATTTCACCGAGCGCCGTGGACTGGTCGGTGCCCTTGACACTGAACTTGCCGTCCGTGAACTCGATGTCCTCTTCGCTGGCCTCCATCATGTGCGCGGCCACAACTTTGGCCTTCTCGATCACCTTGTCCGCAGCGGCCAAGACAGCCATTCCGCCGACAGTCAGTGACCGGGAGCCGTAGGTGTCCAGGCCCCGCTGGGAGGTCTGGGTGTCCCCATGAAGCACCTCGACATTTTCGAACGGTACGCCCAGCCTGTCGGCCACGAGCTGGCTCCACGCGGTTTCGTGGCCCTGGCCGTGGGCGGACGAGCCGGTAACCACTTCGATGTTGCCGGTAGGCAGCACCCGTACCTGGGCGTGTTCCCAGCCGCCGGCGGCGTAACTCAGCGCGCCAAGCACCCGGGACGGAGCCAAACCGCACATTTCGGTGAACGTGGAGATGCCGATCCCGAGCTGGACGGGATCGTTGGCTTCGCGGCGCCGCGCTTGCTCGGCGCGAAGCTCATCGTAGCCAAAGAGCTCAACGGCCTTCGCAGTGGCGGCTTCGTAGTTGCCGCTGTCGTATTCGAGCCCGGCGACAGTGGTGAAGGGGAATTCCTCGTGCTTGATCCAGTTCTTCTTCCGCAGTTCCAGGGGATCCATGCCCAGTTCGACGGCGAGTTCGTCCATCAAGCGTTCGATCGCAAACGTCGCTTCCGGTCGGCCTGCGCCGCGATAGGCATCGGTCCACGCCTTGTTGGTGAAGAGATTGGTGCATTCGAACCGGTAAGCCGGGAACTTGTAGATCGAGTTGTACATGAACGCGCCCAGGATCGGGACACCGGAGGTGACGAGGCCCAGATAGGCACCCATGTCCGCCAGCAGCTGCACGTCCAACCCCGTGACGATCCCTTCCTTGGTGGCCGCGAGCTTCACCTTCTGCACTTGGGCGCGGCCGTGGTGGGCGGCCATGAGGGATTCGCTGCGGGTCTCGGTGTACTTGCACGGTTTGCCGGTGTGCCGGGCCGCAAGCACCGTGATGGCTTCCTCCGGGGTCACCTGCAGTTTTCCGCCGAAGCCGCCGCCGACGTCGGGGGCGATCACTCGCACTTTGCTTTCCGGGATGCCCAGGGTCAGCGCCAGCATGAGCCGGAGAATGTGCGGTATCTGCGTGGCCGACCACACTGTGATCTGCTCACCTGTGGGATCCACCAGTGTCGATCGGGGTTCCATGAAGGCCGGGATGAGCCTCTGCTGGTAGAACGTACGCTCAATGAGGACTTCCGCGCCCTCGAGCGCCTCGCTGATCCCTTTGCCTGTGCCGGCCTCGCCCGAGTCAAAGATCCAGGTTGCCGATTTGTTGGTGCCCAAGTCCGGGTGGGCCAGCACCTCGTCCTTCAACGCCTCTTCCAGGTCCAGGACGACGGGCAACTCCTCATAGCTGACATCGACCAGTTCGACGGCGTCGCGGGCTGCGGCGGCGCTGCGGGCAACGATGCACGCAACGACTTCGCCGGCAAAAGCCACGGTGTCGACGGCGATCGCCGGGTGGGCTGGAGCCTTTTGTTCAGGCGTTATCGGCCAGGCGTTGGGCAGGCTTCCCTGCTGTGCGGCCACATCCGCTCCGGTGAGCACGGCGACGACGCCGGGTGAGGACTTCGCGGCGGAGGCGTCGATCGAAGTGATCTTCGCGTGGGCGAACGGACTGCGGACCATGGCCAAATGAAGCATGCCGGGCAAGGTGATGTTGTCCGTGTACCTGGAGCGTCCGGTGATGAGGTGGGCATCTTCCTTGCGGAGGCGGGCCTTGCCGATTTCGGTGATGGTCATGCCACGCCTGCCGTTTCCGTTTCATCGCTGTCCGCGGACACCGTGCCGGCCGCCGCAACAGTGCCGTCAGCGGCGGCCTGCACCGCGGCAACAATGTTCTGGTATCCGGTGCAGCGGCAAAGGTTTCCCTCAAGGCCGTCCCGGATTTCCTGCTCGGTGGGGTGCGGGTTTTCGGCGAGAAGAGACGCCGATTGCATGATCATGCCCGGCGTGCAGAAGCCGCATTGCAGGGCATGGCATTCGTGGAAGGCTTGCTGCAGAGGGGCGAGCTTACCGTCCCGGGCCAGGCCTTCGATGGTGGTGACGTTATGGCCGTCTGCCTGAACCGCGAACATGGTGCAGGATTTGACGCTGACTCCGTCCAGATGGACGGTGCAGGCGCCGCAGTTGGTGGTGTCGCAGCCGATCAATGTGCCGGTCTTGCCGAGCCGTTCGCGCAGGTATTGGACCAGCAGCAATCGTGGTTCGACATTGTCTGTGTAGCTCACATCATCGACTTCGACGGTGATCGTCTTGGAACTCGCCATTGGGATCTCCTGTCGCGTTGGACGACGGGCACGACTGCCGTCATCCAGTCCTGATGTGACACAGGTTACTCCACGGAGGCGGCGAGCGCCTTAGCTTGGCTTGAGTTCGTACCCTGTATCCTCGTGGTCTGCTTCAACAGTGGGTTCGTGGTGGATCCGGGCCTCCATGGTGCTCAATCTTCCGCCCCCGCCACCCCAGTGCAAGGCAATGATTTCGGCGGCGATGGAAACGGCTGTTTCCTCGGGCGTGCGGGATCCGAGATCCAGGCCGATCGGGCTGGACAGCTTGGCCAATTCGGCCTCGCTCAGGCCCGCTTCGCGCAGCCGTTCCAGCCGGTCGTGGTGCGTGCGCCGGGATCCCATCGCCCCCACATAGGCCACGTTGTGGCGCAGCGCCAACTCCAGCAGCGGCACGTCGAATTTCGGATCATGCGTGAGCACGCAGATCACGGTGCGCTCATCCACTTGGCCGGCTGCGATCTGCGCCTGCAGGTAGCGGTGCGGCCACTCCACCACCACCTCGTCCGCTTGCGGGAACCGGGCGGCCGTTGCGAAAACCGCGCGTGCGTCGCAGACAGTGACCCGGTAGCCCAGGAAGCTGCCTTGTTTCGCGACGGCAGCGGCGAAGTCGATCGCGCCGAACACCAGCATGCGCGGCTGCGGGGCGAAACTGAGGGCGAAAACGCGCATGCCTTCGCCGCGCCGCTGCCCGTCCGGTCCGTACATGAGGGTGGCATTTCGGCCCGCGGCCAGCAGGCCTTGGACATCGTCGGATACCGCATGGTCGGCGCGTTCGCTGCCCAGGGAACCCACAAACCCTTCAGGGCGGACCACCAGGTGGCGGCCCAGCCAGGCCGGATCGGGGTGTTCGATTACGGTGACGATGGCAACCGGGCGGCCTGCGCCGACGTCGTCCGCCACTTGGGCCAATTCCGGGAAGATCGCGGTGGAAACCGGCTCCACGAAAATGTCCAGGATCCCGCCGCAGGTCAGGCCGACCTCGAACGCGGCGTCGTCACTGATGCCGTAGCGCTGGAGTACCGGCTGGCCGGACTCGACCACCTTGGTGGCCAGTTCGTAGAGCGCTCCTTCGACGCACCCGCCGGACACCGAGCCCACCGCACTGCCGTCGGCGTCGACCATCATGGCGGCCCCTGCCGGGCGCGGTGCGGAGCGGAAGGTCCGCACCACCGTTCCGAGTCCTACTGTGTGTCCGGCCGCCATGGCGGCGACCAGATCGTCCAAGACCTCACGCATTGGCAACCACGTCCAACAACTCCTCGAAACTTTGCATTGAGTGCCCCCCTATAAAGAAGTCAACGTGCGGCAGCACCGCCCTGATTCCCCGCTGCAGGGGCTCGTACCCCGCTTTACCGCGGTGCGGGTTGGACCAAATGATCCGCCTCGCCAGATGATGCAGACGTTCGGCCTGGCGTCCCAGCAGTGCGGGGTCGCCTCGCTCCCAGCCATCGCTGGCAATCACGACGACGGCGCCGCGCACCATCACGCGCTGGCCCCAGCGGTCGTTGAACGCTCGCAGCACCTCTCCAAGCCGGGTTCCGCCGGACCAATCGGGGACGGTGCGGCCGGCGAGGGCCAAGGCATTGTCCGGGTCGGGAACCCGGAGCGCGCCCGTCACACGGGTCAGCCGGGTGCCCAATGTGAACACCTCCACTTGGCGCGGAGCGGCTTCCACTACCCGGTGGGCCAAACGCAGCATGCTGTCCGCATAAGGAGCCATAGAACCCGAAACGTCGATCAACCAGACCATCCGGCGGGTTTTGCGCGGAGCCCGGGCGCGGCGCAGCGGCCCCGGTTCCCCGCCGCGGCGAAGTTGGTCGCGCAGGGTCCGTACGCGGTCGACGTCGCCATGCCGGTCGAAATGCTTGCGCCGGGTCTGCCGGGTGGGCAAGCGCACCGGCAGCTCCTCGAACATCCGGTGCAGCAAGGCCCGTTCCGCGTCGTCCAGCACGGCTACGTCGCGGTGCCGCAGCAGCTCCCGGCGGCTGGCGAGTGCCCGCAACTGTTCCCGCCCGGCTTCCGTGCCGCCGTCGTCGTTGTCCAAAGCGGCAGCACTGACTGACGTCGCGGAGTTTTCCAGGCGTTGGGCGGTTGAATGTTCCACGGCGAACCAGGCCTCAAACGTCCGCTGGTAGGCGGGCAAGTCCTCCGGCGAGGCGCACAGCGTGGCACGTCCAGCCCAGAACACGTCGGAACGGCGGTCCAGGGCGAGCCTGCCGACGGCGTCGACGAAGCTGAGCGAGCGGTCCGCGGTCACTTTCACGCCGGCCGCACGCACGGCGGCAGCAAAGGCCAGCAGGATTTCTTCGGCGCTGTGCCCGGTGTTCTGGCCTGTGCTCTGGCGTGCCGGCCCGCTCTGTTCTGCCGTTGGCATGGGCTCAGCCGAGCATCCGGGCCAGGGCCGCCGAGACGCGCTCGGTGTCCTCGCGGTACTTGCACAGCGCGCCGATGCTGGCCGCAGCCGATGCCAGGTCCAGCTCGGCCCGGCCGAGCTGGTGCAAGGCACGAGCCCAGTCCAGGGTCTCGGCGACGCCGGGAGGCTTGAGTACGTCGTCGGTGACCCGGATCTGCTGGACCGCGCGCACTACCTGCTCGGCCAGGAGCGCGGGCACCTGGGGGAGCCGGGTGCGCACAATCTCCACTTCGCGGGCCAGCCCGGGGTGGTCGATCCAGTGGTAGAGGCACCGGCGTTTGAGCGCATCGTGCAGGTCGCGCGTCCGGTTGGAGGTGAGCACCACAATCGGCGGGGTGTCGGCCTTGACGGTGCCGAACTCGGGGATGGAGACCTGATAAGTGGAGAGCACTTCCAGCAGGAACGCCTCGAACTCGTCGTCGGCCCGGTCGATTTCGTCGATCAGCAGCACGGCCGGGCTCTGCTGCAATGCCTTGAGGATGGGCCGGGCCAGCAGGAACCGTTTGTCGTAAAGCGAACTTTCCAGTTCGGCCACGCTCAGCCGCGCGCTCATTCCCGCGCCGCTGCTGGCCTCCACACTGCGCAGATGCAGGATCTGGGCGGTGAAGTCCCAGTCATACAGTGCCTGCGACGCGTCGATTCCCTCATAGCACTGCAATCGGATCAGCGGCAGCCCGAACCCTTCCGCCAGGGCCTCGGCCAGGGAGGTCTTGCCGGTTCCCGGTTCGCCCTCCAGAAGCAGCGGCCGTTCCATGCTCAGGGCGAGGTAGCCAATGGTGGCCAGGCCATCATCGGCGAGGTAGCCGGTGGCGGCCAGCATTTCGGCCAGCGCTGAGGCGGAGCTGATCGACGTCTGCGTCATGGCACCAGCATAGGGTCACCGGCAGGGCTCCGGTCTGGTGGGCTACCCGCCGATGTACGACATCTCGATCTTGTGTGCCGCTGCGGGGTCTTTAGGCGTGTGCGAACTGCGCAGTTCCGAGTAGCGGTCCGTACGGCCGCCCCACAGGGCGGACAACGCCGTCGAAAGCTCGACGTCGGACGCGCCGCCCCTCAGGAGCGCCCTTAGGTCAGTGCCGGTTGTGGCGAAGAGGCACGTGAACAACTTCCCATCGGCCGAGAGCCGGGCCCGCGTGCAGCCGCGGCAAAAGGCCTGGGTCACGCTCGAAATGACTCCGATTTCGCCGCTGCCGTCCGCGTACCGCCAGCGATCCGAGGTTTCGCCGGGGTAGTTGGGCGCCACGGGCTCCAGCGGGAACACCGCGCCGATGCGGGCCAGGATCTCGGCGGAGGGCACCACTTCATCCATCTTCCAGCCGTTGGACGCACCCACGTCCATGTACTCGATGAACCGCAGAATGAACCCGGATCCCTTGAAATGGCTCGCCATGGGAAGAATGTCCTGGTCGTTCGTGCCGCGCTTGACCACCATGTTGATTTTCACCGGCCCCAGTCCGGCGGCCTGGGCAACATCTGCGGCGTGAAGGACCTTCGCCACGGGATAGCCGACGTCGTTCATGGCCTGGAAGGTCTCCTCCCGGAGGGAGTCGAGCGAGACCGTCACCCGGTTCAGCCCGGCATCCTTGAGGGCCTGTGCCTTCTGCGCCAGGACCGAGCCGTTCGTGGTCATGGCCAGGTCCGGTGCCAGCCCGTCGGGAGTGCGCAAACGGGCCAGCATCCGGACCAATTCCTCGATATCCTTCCGCAGCAGGGGTTCCCCGCCGGTCAGCCGGATCTTCCGCACCCCGTGCCCCACCGCAATCGACGCCAGCCGGGTGATTTCCTCAAACGTCAGCAGCTGATCCCGGGGCATGAAAACGAAATCCCGCCCGAAGATCTCCTTTGGCATGCAGTAGACGCAACGGAAATTGCATCGGTCCGTGACGGAAATCCGCAGGTCCCTCAGGGGCCGGTGGAAGGTGTCGGTGATGGAATTGGCGTCCATGCAGCGCCCTCTCAACGCGGTAGTAGTCCCAACCGCTTGTGCCTCTCCCAGCGTATGCCCGGGCCCGGGCGCCCACAATGGAGGCGGCTGAACGACGGCGGAGCCGGACTCAGCCGATGGGCTCTGCCATCTTCTCGACAACATACTGGGCATCCACCGACGTGCCCGTCACAGGGTCGCTCATTTCCACTTTCCAGCTGCGGGCAAACTGGTCAACCCCCTGCTTCATTGCTACCGTGCCCGAGATGAGGACGGTGCCCGGCTGGTTCAGGCCGCGCTCCGCCAGGACTTCGAGCCAGTAGTCAGGGCTGAGGAGCGCCTCCAGTGAGCTGTCCTGGATGAGGGTGTCCGGAGTTTCGCCGTCGCCCACCCAGCCCTTGAGGGTGATGTTGTCCAAATGGTCGCGAACATCATCCAGGCGCCAGGCTTTGCGGCCCAGCACGTCCGGGCTGGCGTTCTTGCTCCAAGCCACGCCGTGGACCTCGAGCTCGCGATCCGTGTGGTCGCACGCCACGGTCAGGAGCACGTCCTCATTAGTGATCACCAGGGCCCATTCGGCTTCACCCGAGGTCCTGCCGTGCTGGACGCGGACTTCCGAGACCTGCTGTGCGAGATATGGCGACACGGGGTACAGCGCCGGCGTGCTCGCGGGGCCGGGAACGCCAAGTTCGGCCAGTTCGGCGATGTGGGCCTGCACTTCTTCCTGCTCGCGCCCCGCGTAGCCGGCGTTCAGGAGGTGCTTGACCTGGACGTTCCTCGTGGTGCCATCGGGAAGTTCAAAGCTCAGAGTCGTCATTTTCTGTCCATCCTTTGCGTGTCCTGCTGGAGAAATTTTTCAGATCGGAAACCGGAAACAGTCGCCAATGTACATCCAGTATGCGTAATGTATACATTTAACGCCAGTGTGGCAGGCGTCACCGTAAACTTCTCGTGGAGGAAACCCATGGCCAACGTTCCAGTTCCGGCTTCCGGCCCAGCGCCGCGTCCGGGAAAGCCGCTGCATCCCAAGGGCCTGTACAAGGCCTTTGCCGCAAGCCTCACCGGCACCGCGCTCGAGTGGTACGACTTTGCTGTCTACTCCGCCGCGGCCGCCGTCGTATTCCCCATCGTCTTTTTCCCGTCATCGGATCCCTTGACCGGGACCATCCTGGCGTTCTCCACCTATGCTGTGGGCTACGTGTCCCGGCCTGTGGGCGGCATCATTTTCGGACGGCTCGGTGACCGCATCGGCCGCAAGAAGGTGCTGGTGACAACGCTGATGATCATCGGCGTCGCCACCGTACTGATCGGGGTGCTGCCTGGTTACGGCAGCATCGGCATCTCGGCCCCGATCATCTTGGTATTGCTGCGCTTCGCCCAGGGCGTCGGCGTCGGTGGCGAATGGGGCGGCGCAGTGCTGCTCTCCAGCGAGTACGGCGATCCCCATAGGCGCGGGTTCTGGGCTTCCGCGGCCCAAGTCGGACCGCCAGCCGGCAACCTCCTGGCCAACGGCACGCTGGCCGTCCTGACCGTTACCCTCAGTGAAGCGCAGTTCATCAGCTTTGGCTGGCGCATCGCATTCCTGGTCTCGGCCGTGCTGGTGGGCTTCGGTCTCTGGATCCGGTTGAAGCTCGAAGATACCCCGATTTTCAAGGCCATCGAGGCGCACGGCGAGCAGCCCAACGCTCCGGTCCGTGAAGTCTTCACCAAGGAACTGCGGCCGCTCGTCGCCGCCACCCTGTGCAGGGTTGGCCCGGACGTGCTCTACGCGCTGTTCACCGTCTTCACCCTGAGCTACGGGATCCAGACGCTTGGCTATGACCGCAGCCAGGTCCTCACTGCCGTATTGATCGGCTCGGCGTTCCAGCTTTTCATGATCCCGCTGGCCGGAGCCGTCTCCGACCGCTTCAACCGGCGCCTCGTCTACGGGATCGCGGCCGTGGTCGGGGCCGTCTGGACTTTCGTCTTCTTCGGAATCCTCGGCGGGCACAGCGAGCCGCTGCTCATCGCGGGAATCGTCCTGGGCCTCATGGCGCACTCCTTCATGTACGGACCGCAGGCCGCCTTCATCGTTGAACAGTTCTCCCCGAGGTTGCGGTCCACCGGAAGCTCGCTGGCCTACACCTTCGCCGGCGTGATCGGCGGAGCCATCGCACCCTTGATGTTCACGCTGCTGCTGTCCCAGTTCGGCACCTGGATTCCGGTTGCCATCTATGTGGCCGTAGCCGCCGTCGTCACCGTAGTGGGATTGGCGCTCGGCCGGGACTCCAACACCGTGGAAGACGAGGACTACCGCCTGCTGCTCGAAGGATCTGCGGCGGCAAGCCAGCGGTCCGCCGTCGCGGAAACGCGCTGACGCTGGCCATCCGGAGGAGTCGTTAGGATGTCGGCGAGCTGCGCAGGGCGGACGAAAACCGCGTCAGGTCCGGAGCAGGATGTCCCGCGTCACCGCCAGGTGATGGTCGATGGCTTTCTGGGCCGTCGCCGCGTCGCCGGACATCAGGGCGTCGAGAATGTCCTGGTGTTCGGCGCACACCTGCTCGCGCCGGCCTCCGGTACGGAACAGCGCGGAGACTCCCACCAAAATTTGCCGGACGTGGAGCTTGCTGTACGTCCGGGAAATGAGCTCGTTGCCCGCCGCGTCGATGAGCTGCTGGTGGAACAGGGTGTCCAAGCGGATAAACTCACGGGCCGCTTCCGGGCTCAGTTCCTGGGGAAGCTTTGCCTGTTGGTCAAGGGTTTCCTGCATCGTCCCGGCGGGGATCCGGCCCTGCTCGATGACCAAGCGGGCGGCGTGGCTTTCGAGGATTCCTCGCAGTTCCATCAGTTCGGACATCTCCCGTCCGGTCACCGGGGGAACGTAAGCCCCGCGCTGGGGAATCAGTTCCACCAGACCGTCCGAGACGAGCAGCAGGAGCGCCTCACGCACCGGCGTACGCGATACGCCGATTTCCGCGGCCAGTTCCTGCTCGTTCAGGAACTTCCCCTGGACTTCGGGGTCGATCAGGATATTTTCACGCAGGTACGCGTACGCCTTCTCGCGGCCGGACGCCGCAGTCCCCGAACTTTTTCGCATACATCATGTATACAACAATCTGGAGTAAATTCATGCGTTTAGCAGTGGCCCAAATCATCACGGGCGCCGATCTGGCCGCCAACCTGGAACTGATCCGAGGATACGCCACCCGCGCCAAAGCCGTCGGAGCCGAACTCGTGGTCTTTCCCGAAGCAGCGATGCGCGCTTTCGGCTACAGCCTGGCGGACATCGCCGAACCGTTGGACGGACCATGGGCCGCAGCGGTCCGCAGCCTTGCGCGGGAGTTGGACATCGCCGTCGTGGTGGGAATGTTCACTCCTGGCGAGGGTGGTCGGGTCCGGAACACCCTATTGGTCACCGGCCCCGGGGTGGAGACGTCGTACGACAAGATCCACCTCTTCGATGCCTTCGGCTTCGCGGAATCCGATTCGGTCGACGCCGGGACGTCACCCGTAACCTTCGAACTCAACGGCACCGTGTTTGGCCTTGCCACGTGTTACGACGTGCGCTTCCCCGCCCTCTTCGCTGCCAACGCCCGGGCAGGAGCGCAGGTCAACATCGTCTGCGCCTCATGGGGAGCCGGCGAAGGCAAAGCCGAGCAGTGGGAGCTGCTGGTGCGTGCCCGCGCAGTGGACAGCACCACCTTCGTCGTGGCGTGCGGCCAAGGCAATCCCGCCAGTGTCGGCTTGCCTGCCACCGGCACGGCGCCCACCGGTATTGGGCACAGTGCCGTGATCTCGCCGCTGGGTGCCGTCGTGGCCGCCCTTGGGGAAATGCCGGAACTCGCCGTCGTCGACATCGATCCGTCTGTTGTGGAAGAAGTCCGGGGCAAGCTTCCCGTTCTGGCGAATGCCAGGGACCTTTAGGGGCGCGGAGACTAGGGGCCGCCGTCGGCGTCTTCTTTGATGACCAGCCAGTAGGCCGAGCCGTCAGGCGTGCGGCTCACGATGCCAGAGTCAACAAGGTAACGCCGGAGCATGGGCACATCTCCAGTGAACCCGGCGAGGCGTTCGTTAAGCTCCCGTTCCGCCACCCGTTCGCTGGTCTCGAGGACGCGCGTCGCCACCCAGGCGAGAACCTTGAGTCGGTCTGCCTCCCTCGCCGGATAACGATCAATGCGGCCATCCGGGGTCAAGAAGCGCTCGACGCCGGACGGGCTGGGCGCCGGCGAGAGGCTCGCCAGCGCGTCCCGGAAGGCATGCTCGCGGATACGGTAGCGGGCACTGCCTTCGGTCTCGACCGCCTCGACCAGCCCCGCCTGGTGCAGAAGCGTGAGCGCCCGTTCGAGTTTCGCCGGCGAGAGCGAACTGGCCGGGGTTCCGCCAACGCTGATCTCAGCGAAGACCCTCCGGGCTTGGGCGTTTGCCAGTGCCGCGAGGACGCGCCGCGCATCCGACGTCGTCGATGAGTCGCTCACCATGAGCCTAGCTTAGGCACAAATTAGGCGTGCCGTCCTGACCTTCTTTCGTTTCGGAAAGCGCTTGCGACACGGCGAGTCGTGCCATTTCAGGGCTTTCGCCCGGCAAAGAAGGTCAGGACGAACAGGCCACGTTCGACCTAGGCGGCCGGGATGTCTTCGAAGGTGACTTGGTCCAGCAGGACATGGCCCCAGCTTCCCGTGCCGTTATCGATCACTTGGAGCTGTGCGCTCTGGCCAATGAGGTCGGAGACGTTCCACGATGTCCAGGCGAGGCGTTCGCTGTTCTGGCCCGTTGCGGTGCGGACCACTTGCCCGTTGACGACGAGATTCACCGTGGTCTGATTGTCCGGTTCACCTCCAACAGAGTTCGGCACGCTGCTGAACACGATCTGGTCCACCATGATGTGGCCCCAGGATCCGCTTGCGTGGTCGATGACCTGGATTTGGGCCTTCTGCCCGACGAGCGTGTGGGCGTCCCAGTTCACGTTCGACATCGTCGATGAGTTCTGGCCCGTTGCCGTGCGGACTACCTGCCCGTTGACGAGGAGGTTCACCGCAGCGGCACCGGACTGGCCCCAGGGGTGGTTTCCTCCCGCGATGAGGAAGTCGATGTAGTCCCGCGTGATCGTGAACGTCGGCGATGTGATCGCGCCCGTGGCCGCGTCACCTCCTCCGACGTACGTGTCGAGGACCTTGGAGCCGAGCTGGTGGGGGAGGGATTCCGCCGTCGGGCCTTGGCCGACGTAACTGCCCGACGCCGCCCAGCCGGCACCCCACGTTGAGCCCTCGAAGTCGGCGAAGACGTCCGAGGGCCGTGGGTTGTTCCCGCCTCCTGCGAGGAAGTTGACGTACGAGTGGCCGATGGTGAACGACGGCGAGGTCAGTGTTCCGGTCGATGAGTCGCCGCCGTTGAAACTGTTGACGAGATTGTTCCCGAGGTAGCCCGTGACGGGCTGTTGGTTGGGGAGAGCCCCGCTGGCGGGCCCGGAACCGAAGGCCGCGCCCGCCGTCGTCCACCATGGTGGTCGTGAAAAACATCGTGAGCGCGGCGAAGAGGGCGAGCATGCTCGCCCTCTTCGGCAGCCTCCTTGCTGAGTGGGCCATAAAATCTCCGGGTCTCGGTCAGGACTACTCGACCGCCGATAGCTCTGCATCGAGCCTCTGCACACGGCGTTGTTGAGCAGGCGGGGAGCTTGTGGGGGGAGCTTGTAGGGAATCAAGGACTTTTTGATTAAACGCTTAATCACGGCAAGAATAACTGGTGATGAATCGTTGATCAAGCGTTTAAGCGGATTGTTTTAGGTGGCTACGCGGGCGGCGAAGCGGCTCATGAGGGCGCGCCGGACCCGCTGGGCTGGCTGCTCGACGGCCACGCAGCTCAGGAAACCAAGGGGCCAAGCCGCAACGAGAGCGAGCGCAGCAAAGCCGAGCACGGGAACGTGTGCCGGCGTGTGGGCGCCGGCGAGGAGCTGCTGGATTGGCCATCCGTAGATGTAGATCCCATAGGAGATGTCGTAGCGGGACCCGATGGCGGACGCGCTGCCGATGGAACCGATCGACAGGATGAGGTAGGCAAACGGTAGTGGGGCGAGGGCTGTGCCGTAGCCCGTGGCGAGGGCGCCCCAGACGGCCAGTGCGGCGAGAAGGCTTGGCACCGCACCGATGAGCATCCGGTGCCTCTGGGTAGCAAGGAGAGACCCTGCCATGAAGATTGCGAGCAGCGGGAGGACGAATTCGGTGCGGTTCGGCCCGAAGCTGCCGGCGAGGAGCTTTCCGAAGACCGCTCCCGTGGATGCGGCAAAGAGCAGGAAGATTGCGGTGGCCGTGCCTCGCCTGTTCTCTGGAAGCCTGCGGAGCAGGAACACGACCACGGCGATGATGACGTAGCACAGCCCCTCCCAGGTGAGAGTCCAAAGGGGGCCGTTCCAGTCGAAGCGGTCGTTGTTGCCCCAGAGGGACGTCCCTATGGCGGGCGTGTCCATAACTCCGACGCTGAGCGCCAGGGCCGCGCCGAGGAAGGCCAGGGCTCCGCGCAGGTCGTACGTCCCGTGGGTCAGGAGAGCGCCAAGCGGTGCAGCCACGAAGGCAATAGCAAGCGCAGCGACCACGAGGGCCGGATAGATGCGGGCGAGCCGGGCCGCGGCGTAAGCCAGCACCGTGTCCGAGCGTTCGGCACTGACGGTGATGAGATAGCCGGAGATGGCGAAGAAGCCCATGACGCCTGCGGTGCCGAGCTTGATCCCGTAAAGCGAGGGTTCCGGGCCGTAGCCGCCCAGCCACCAGGAGTGGGAGACGATCACGGCTGCGGCGAAGACCAGGCGCAGGGCGTTCAGTGAGTTTCGTCCAGAGCCCAGGGCGTCACCCAGGGTGCGGGCGCCGAGTATGGCCAGGCCTGGACGGTCCACCGCTGTCGTGGGGGTCTTCATGGGCTAGTCATCTCTTTTTGGGCTCAAAGGCTGTTTGGGTGACCTTCTTTGGGTGTGACCCGGATAACACTCTGATCGAATCTACACGAGTAGATTTGATCTGGTCAAGCGGCTTTAGCTTCGTCCCGGGTCTCGTGCGAAACAATGAGTAAATGGGGGAACTATCAAGGCTTTCGCTTGAGGGGTGCCCGGAGGTTTGGCCTGGGCGTGGTTTGTGCAGTCCTGTCATCGAGCAAGGTGGCGCGATTTCCGAGCGCTGGCAGCCGAACGAGACGAAATAGCCCGAACCAGACTCGATTCGGACGAAGCTCACCCGCGACGGACAGTCAGACTCAATCAGCCCGTCGATAGTGCAAGGCGACCGCGCCGTTGCTGAGCGGCTCTGCCGAGATCAGATCGAGGCGTCGGGTGCTACGCAGTCCGCCCTGGTAAAGGGTGGGACCGTGGCCGGCAATCCTGGGATGGACAAGGAACTTGTACTCGTCGATTAGATCCAGTTGATCCAGCTCTGTCGCAAGTTTGCCGCTGCCGACGAGTACCCCGCCGGGAGTCGCATCCTTGAGATCCTGCACGGCCGTGAGCAGGTCGCCGACGACGTGGTGGCTGTTGGTCCACGGGAAGTCGCTTCGCGTCGACGACACAACGTACTTCGGCTTGGCCTCCAGCTTTAGCGCCCACTCGCGCATCGCAGGCGGTGCGTCCTCGTCGCTGCGGGCGACCGCCGGCCAGTAGCTCTCCATCATCTCGTAGGTGGTACGGCCCCAGAGCATTGCGCCCCCCTCGTCCATGAGGCGGGTGAAGTAGGCGTGCGTCTCGTCGTCGGCGATGCCTTCCTGGTGGTCGACGCAACCATCCAGGGTGACGTTGATGCTGAACGTTAGGAGACCCATACGACGATGCTAGGCCGCCACTTACCGACGCCTCAACTATCACCGCCTTGCCGCGGAGGCTATTCCGCCGGAATCGCCAGTGTTCGCTGGGGGTAGTCATCGTCTCCCTGACGCCCTGAGATGTACGAAGGAGATCAGCTCCCTGCTCGACGAGCTGTGGGAGCGGGATCGGCGCTGGTCCTCACGCCCCGAGAAAGCAGAAAACCCCTGGCTGACCAGGGGTTTTCTTTGGCGGTGACGGTGGGATTTGAACCCACGTTGGCTTTGACACCAAACAACATTTCGAGTGTTGCACCTTCGGCCGCTCGGACACGTCACCAACTGAAATAGGGTACCGGAGTGTAGGCCTGTTCCCCAAAACGGCCGGTCGGCGCCCACTTAGTAAGTAGCCTTCGCTTCCCCAATCGCGGCCGCAGGACTAGATTCGCAAGCACGATGACTCTTCCACAAAACGCACCGCAGAACACGCACCCCCAATCGGCCCTGGCCTACTGGACGGTGGGCCCCTGCCAAGGTGAGCTCCGCAGCGAGGAACTTCCGGCCCCGGGCCAGGGGGAGGCTCTGGTCCGGGCCTTGTACTCGGGAATCAGTCGGGGAACCGAACTCGTGGTCCACGAAGCCAATGTCCCTCCACGAATCGCGAACGCGATGCGCGCACCCCATCAAACCGGGGATTTTCCGGCGCCGGTCAAGTTCGGCTACTTGTCGGTTGGCGTCGTTGAGGAAGGCCCCGAAGATTGGATCGGCCAGAACGTCTTCTGCCTGCACCCGCACCAAGACCGCTACGTCGTGCCGCTCACCTCACTCACCCGAATTCCCGACGGCGTGCCTGCACGCCGCGCTGTGCTCACCGGCATCGCCGAGATCGCCCTCAACGCCCTCTGGGAGGCCGGACCCCGCCTTGGTGACAGGATCGCCGTCGTCGGTGCCGGACTGGTGGGCGGCATGACCGCGGCGCTCCTGCGCAGTTTCCCGCTGCAGCGCTTGCAGCTCGTGGAGACGGATCCGGGGAAGCGCGGGTTCGTGGAATCCCTGAGGGTGGAGTTCGTGCTTCCGGACGATGCAAAACAGGACTGCGACATCGTGTTCCATTGCTCGGCCACGGACGAAGGACTGGCCCGTAGCCTGCAGTTAGCCGGGGACGAGGGCGAGATCATTGAGATGTCTTGGTACGGGAACCGAAAGGTCTCCCTGCCGCTGGGGGAGGACTTCCATGCCAGGCGCCTCTCCGTCCGAGCCAGCCAGGTCGGAGTGGTTGCACGGTCGCGCCGGCACCGCCGCACGTCAAACGAGCGGCTGGCGCTGGCGGTTTCCCTGCTGCGGGACCCCGTGTTCGACGCCTTCCTCACGGGAGATTCGCAGTTCGAGGAGCTGCCGGAGGTCTTCAACGGCCTGGAAAACGGTGAACTGGACGATCTTTGCCATGTCATCAACTACCCCGAAACCAAGAAAGGCTAACGATGTTCAGCCTCACCGTCCGCCGGCACTTCATGATCGCCCACAGCCTCCCGCGGGAGTCGTTCGGCCCGGCGCAGGGACTCCACGGAGCCACCTTCGTCGCCGAGATGACGTTCCGCCGGGCGGAGCTGAACGACGACGCGATCGTGATGGACATCGGCGCTGCCGGAACCATCCTGGACGAGGTGCTGGCAGGCCTCAACTACAAGAACCTCGACGAGCACCCGGACTTCGCCGGACAGCTCACGACGACGGAAGTGCTGGCCCGCTTCATCGCTGAGGCGGTCGCGGCGAAAGTCAGCGGGAGCGACGACGGCGGTGCGCTTGCCGGCGTCGACGTCGTCCTCCGGGAACATCCCGACGCCTGGGCGGGCTTCTCGCTGGATTTCGAGCGATAGCTAGCGCGGGACTGCCCCGGAGGGCGGACAAACAGTGCAGAATGGGGCCATGACGTCCGCCGTACTTTCCACCCAAACGCTCACCCCGGAACTCCTCCGCGCCTGGGCGTGGCATAGGCAGGGCCTGGACGGTTCCCTCTCCGGCAAGACGTCCGAGGAAGTCCTGGACCGCGCCGGCTGGGCCCGTTCCGTGGGCGGCGCCAATCCTTACCTGACGCTCTTCGCCCGGGCCGGGATCCGGCGCGAACAGGTCGATCGCGACGTCGCCGAGCTGAAAATCCACGAGCTCCCCACAGCCCGTGGTTGCACCTACGTCCTCGGCCGGAAGGACTTTGCGTGGGGACTCCAAGTCGGCCGGGAGGCCGCGGTGGCGCCATTCAAGGTCCTGGCCCGGCTCGGCGTCGAACGCGGTGAGATCACCCTGCTCGAAGAGCAAGTCCTGCACACCCTCATTGAATCCAGCGACCCCATGGACCCGAAGCAGCTCAGGGACGAGCTCGGCGAGTCCGTCCGCAGCCTTGGCGAAGAAGGCAAGAAGAAGGGTGCGTCGACCACCCTCCCCACGGCGCTGGGCCTCCTCCAAGCCGACGGACGCATCCGTCGCGTCCCCGTCAATGGCCGCCTCGACCAGCAGCGCTACGCCTACACCTCATGGGCGCTGCCGCCCAGCTCCCTCGACGACGACGCCGCCCGCGCGCTCTTGATCGAACGGTATCTGCGCTGGACCGGCGGAGCGACGTTCAAGCAGAGCCAATGGCTAACGGGTTTCACCGTCGCGCAGAGCAAGGCGGCGCTGGCCGCCGTCGGCGCCGTCGAAGTGACCACGGAGGCAGGCGAGTCGCTCTGGATGCTGCCCGACGACGTCGAGCACCTTTCCGCGTTCCGGGCACCGCAGGAGGAGCAGATCCAGCTTCTGGCCGGGACGGACTCTTTGGTGCTGTTGCGCAGGAACTCGGCGGACATGCTCGCCGAGCGGGATCGGGGCCGGAAGGTCATGGACGGCACTCTGGGGCTGCAGGCAGACCTGTCCGACCATCCGATCCTGGACCGGGGAAGGATCATCGGGCTGTGGCAATACGATCCGGGCAAGGAGCGGATCGCCGCCTGGACGTTTGACAAGCCCAGCGCGGCCGTCACACAGCGGATTAGTGAGGTGGAGAGCTGGATCCGCGAGGACCTCGGGGATTTCCGCTCGTTCAGCCTGGACTCGCCAGCATCGCGGCAGAAGCGCATCGACGCCTTGGACAGTGCCAATTCATAAGGCGAACGCCGCGGACGCTATTGGTCTCAGTTTGGGGCAAGTTCAGTCCACCCAGAATCCGGAGAACTCCCCGGTGGCTCGCGAGAAGGTGGCATCCACGTGTTTTACGCGGCCCGGGGCATCCCGGGATTGCAGCCATTCCAGCAGGGAATCGACGGCTTCGCGATCACCCTCAGCGATCACCTGTACCGAGCCATCCAACTGGTTGGCCGCCTCCCCGGTCAGTCCGAGCATCCGGGCCTGGTGCATTGTCGAGTAGCGGAAACCGACGCCCTGGACGCGGCCGGTCACCATGGCCGTGACCCGCACCGGGGAACTCATGCGGCACCCGATCCATATGGCCGCGTGATTGCCTCCAGGAAATGCCCGTCCGGATCCGCGAAGTAGACGCCGCGTCCGCCGTCGTTGTGGTTGATCTGCTGGGCGCGTGACCGTGCAGGGTCCGCCCAATAGGGGATTCCCTCGGCCTGGATCCTCGCGAAGATTCCGTCGAAGTCGTCCTCACTGACCAGAAACGCATAGTGCTGGGGCGAGACGGGCCGGTTCGCCGTGGCGAAATCGAGGGCTACTCCATGGGCAAAGGACACAGTCATGAAGGACCACATGGGCTGCGGCTTCGGCAGGCCAAATACCTTGGCGAGGAACTCCGCGGAACGGCGTTTGTCCGTCGCGTAGACGATGGTGTGGTTGAAAGAGACGGTCATGAGGTCCTCCTCAGATGTGCTGCCTGAGACCATCTGACGTCCAACACCTCACAATTTCAAGGGCGCCTTTTCGTCGGGATTCGTAGATGCAGCGGAAAGAATGGATCTCCGCCCGTGAGACGGCGTTGTGAGCGCGCTGAGGGTCAGCGTTGCCAGAAGAATGAAGAACGGAACGTACAGGTAGAGGTATCGTGGCCGCGTTTCGAAAAACAGGAGAAATAGGGTCAACGCGAGCAAAGACCAACGCATGATTGCTGCACTGGAGGTCAGAAGCCGCGGTGACCGCACGCGCAGGGGCAGGGCGACCAGGAAGAGCAACGCCAGCCAACCGGACTGCCAGACGCCTGTCATCAGGTCAAAGTGGGCGCCGTTCCCCCAGAGGTAGTCCTTGATCTTATTGCTGAGCGGATCTTTGATCGGGAAGGGATCCTTCTGATTCAAAAGGAGTCCTTCTCCCCAGGTATGAAAACTCCCATCGCCAAACGTCCATACGGCCTTGCGGTCAATGAATTGCAGGTAGCCCGGATATCCCATATCCGAAACGCGCTGGGCGTACACTTCAAGGCCGTGCTGGTAGCGCTCAGTTGGATCTTGAATCGCCGCAGTGCCGTTCACATCCGATTGCGTGAACGCGCCAATCCCGGTTGCTCCCATCATAAGGAAATGCGTCCAGGGAAAGGCCTTGGTGTTCTGATCGACGTTGAAACCAACATAGGACTGGGCTTTGATGTCTACCCACATTGCCGTGTTTGTGGCAGTGAACCCGATTGCCGTTGCGGCCAGAACCCCAACCAGCGCACGCAACTTATGCAGGGCGCTCTTGTTGCGGAAAAGATATTCGAGTGCGTAAACACCAATTATCGCTGCGGTTGCGAATGCAGCGGTCGGTTTGAGGTTATAACCCACGGCCGTGACGGCGCCAAGCAGCGTCCAAAGGACAAGTTTGACTTGCCACCTGCCCGCTCGCACCGCCTTGAGATGGAGGTAGAAGAGCAACACTGGAAAGAGAATGCCCACGCTGTCGGAGTACACAACGGAGATGTACGGAGAGAGCACGAGGTACAGCGCAGATGGGAGAAGCGTGAAGACGGCGGCACCTTCGTTGACAAGTTGCCGTGCGCACAAATAGGTGAGCAGGATTGCCGTGCACAACACCACGCAATTGAGGACGATAGCTGCGTAGAGGAGCCCGCCCGAGGGGACACCCAGGGCCACCATCACTTGGGAGTACCTCGTGAGCGCGACCGTGATCGCCAGGTTGTTGGGGTACATGTTGAAGTAGTCGTAGATGGTGGACTTGCTGCCATCGGCGACGCCGAACGCGCTCTCTGCAACCGCGCCAGCGTCCCACCCGGGCAGGACCTGCAACGCATACCCGAGCCTCAACTGAACCAACAGGGCAAGGACCATGGCTACACAGAGGAATGCGGGACGGACCCATCGCGGCGCGGTCTCGAGTCGGCGGCCAAAAGCCGCGGAGGCTCGATACAACGGGGGAAGAACGAAGAGCACGAACAAGGCGCCACAACCAGTAAGTGCATAGTTGTAGTTGGCGATGTGCGGGGAGGGCCAGAACAGCACCCCAAGCAGTATGAATGCGAGCATTCCGCAAAAGATCAGGCCAGGGGCTGCGGACAGCTTATGGTGCCTAACGGGTTCTTCGCGCCATCCGCGGATCCGGCCGGCCAACTCCGAGTAGAACCCGAACGTGGTCCGGGCGCCAACCACAGCTATGAAGACGCCGAACGCAGCCAGTATCTGGAATGCCCGGGAAGGCATCAGGGTCGGCGCGATGAATCCGGCAACCAGAGCCGCGAGAACGGCGGAACCGAGCCAGATCCACGTCGACAACTTCACTTTGGGCGGGTTCCGCGTAACGGCCTGCTCTGGAGCCTCGAGGACGGGCCGGGCTTGGGTCTCAGGCATTGGATGCCTCCGGCTGAACTTTGCTCTCGTGGAAAACCCAAAGACGCATCAAGGTGTAGGTCAGCGTAGCTACGCAAGCGATCGCGAACAGCTGGACAAGGAGTTGGGGCATTCTGGCGACATCCACGAAGAACCACAACAGTGCGGCGTTCAGCGTAAAACCTGCGGCATTGACTACGAGGAACCTGAGGATCGCGGGTCCCGATTTGCCCTCGTGCTTAAAGGTGAAGGACCGGTTGCCAAAGTAGCTGATGACCATTCCGGTGCCGTAACTGACGGCCATAGCCGGAATAGCGGGCGTCCCAATCAAGGACAGGACAGCGAAGATCGTGTACCCGACAATATTGTTGACAATGCCTACCACGGCAAACTTTCCTGTGGATTCGAGCAGCCTTGCACGGGGCGACTTCATTCCGTCTCCGCTTCCGAGATGGCCGGTGTTGCTCTGCGGTCGGTGGCGCCGTATACGGCCCGGACCCCGTACAACGGCCGGTTCTGAACCTCCGTGTAGATGCGCCCGATGTATCCACCCAGAATGCCGAGCATGATGAGCTGCAAGCCGCCCACAAAGAGGATCGACGTGACAATGAACGTCCATCCTTCCACCACGGTGTTCGGAGAAAACACTTTCATGAGCACGGCATACGCGATGCCAACCACGCTCAGCAGCGCTGTGATCATACCGATTCTGGAGATCAAGGTGAGGGGGAACGTGGAGAAACCGAAGACGCCATCCGCGGCCAATTTGAGCATCTTTCCCAGCGGATATCCGGACTTTCCATTGAGGCGTTCATCGCGGTCAAATTGGACGGCGGCCTGATTGAATCCAACGTAGCTGACCATCCCGCGAATAAAGCGGTCGTGTTCGCGGAATTTCTTTATTTCATCAACTACTACGCGGTCAAGCAGCCGAAAATCACCCGTATTGGCCGGGATTTCGATTGATGCAATGCGCCGGAGCATGACGTAGAAAGCCCAGGCGGTGAATCTCTTGAAAGGGGTGTCTTTGCGAGTCCGGCGTTGGGCATACACGACATCGAACCCCTCCTCCCACCGAGAGATCAGCTCCAGGCTGACTTCCGGAGGATCCTGGAGGTCGCTGTCCATGATGATCACGGCATCGCCGGTTGCTGCGTCGATGCCCGCTGTTACGGCGACCTGGTGGCCATAATTACGAGCGAAATCGATGACCAGTATGCGGCGGTCCGTCATCTGCAGGTCCCGAAGCAGTTCCAGGGAATTGTCTTTGCTGCCATCGTTGACGAAAACAAGCTCGATATCATAGTCGAGGCCCGCTGTAGTTTCGGAGATCACGTCATAAAGGCGACGGATGTTTCCAGACTCGTTGAAGATGGGAAAGACATATGAAATGGACTTTCGCCCGCCGCTGTGCGTCATTATCGGTCGTTTCTGAAGGCCGCAGGCATGGACGACTGCGTATGGAACTGTTGCCATATCAGGTTAGCGTAACGTCTGGATAATCAAACGGTAGGGGGCTCCCGGATGGCTATCACTTCCGGTGGGCTGCGAAGAAATCCCGGAGCAAGGCTGAACATTCCTCTTCGCGCACGCCCGCGTAGACCTCCACCCAGTGGTTGAGCCTGCGTTCCCGCAAAATATCGAACACGGATCCGGCGGCACCGGCCTTCTCGTCCCAGGCGCCGAAGACCACCCGCGGAATCCGTGCCAGCACAATCGCTCCGGCGCACATTGCGCAGGGCTCCAGCGTCACGACGAGGGTGCAGTCCTCGAGTCTCCAGCCGTCTCCGCCTTCGCCAAGCTCCAGGGCGTGGCGTTGCAGGGCGGCGGCTGCCTCACGGATGGCGACAATCTCGGCGTGCGCCGTCGGGTCGCCGTGCGCTTCCCGTTCGTTCCGCCCGGCGCCCAGCACGCCGCCGTCGGGCCCCAAAACGACAGCGCCGATCGGCACATCCTCCGTATCAAGCGCCAGCCGGGCCTCGTCCAGGGCCAGGCCCATCCAGGCCGCGTGCTCTGCGTGATAAGGCTCGTTGGTGCTCATGCCTCAATGATAGTTTTGGAGTCATGCGCACACTCGTCGTGGACCACCCGCTGGTCGCTCACAAGCTCACCGTTCTGCGGGATAAGAACACTCCTTCACCGGTCTTCCGGCAACTCACTGAAGAACTCGTCACGTTGCTGGCCTACGAGGCCACCCGCGAGGTCAGGACCGAAGCGGTAGAGATCGAAACCCCGGTCACCAAGGCGATCGGTACCGCCTTCACGAAGCCGACGCCGCTGGTGGTTCCCATCCTGCGCGCAGGCCTCGGCATGCTTGAGGGCATGACCAAGCTGGTCCCCACTGCCGAGGTGGGCTTCCTGGGCATGGCCCGCGACGAAGAAACCCTGGACATCATCACCTACGCCGAGCGCCTCCCGGAGGACCTGACGGGCCGCCAGATCTTCGTCCTGGATCCCATGCTCGCCACCGGCGGCACCCTGCGCGAAGCCATCAAGTTCCTCTTCAAGCGCGGCGCTTCGGACGTCACGTGCATCTGCCTGCTGGCCGCGCCGGAAGGCCTGGCCAAGCTCGAAGAAGAGCTTTCAGAGGCCAACGTCAAGATCGTCCTCGCCTCGATCGACGAGAGGCTCAACGAAAAGGCCTACATCGTTCCGGGCCTGGGCGACGCCGGAGACCGCCTCTACGGCGTGGCCGGCTAACGAGCCCGTCCGCGCCTCAACCCGCCCGACGCTGCGCTTTGCTTGCCTTGAGCACCATGGGCAGCTTGGACCGCAGGGTGCACTCAAGCAACTCCTCGGCGGTCTCGTCCTGCTCGTAGATCTCCGGCAGGCGGATCCCGATCAGGGTGTTCATGAGCATGCCCTGCGCAAGGAAGTCGCGGGAAGTTTCGGGAGACAGGCCGGCTTCGTCCCGCACCAGGCGATAAATGTCCAGGAATCCTTCCCTGGCCCGTGCCCCGATGGCGGGTTCGTGGCCTGCCACGAAAGCCTGCATCAGCATCATGAGGATCCCGCGGTCCTCCACCAGATCCGCGTAGGCGATGGCCATGAGCTGCTTGAGCTGTTCCGGGCGGCCGCTCCCGGCGGCGGGATCGAGGTGATGCAATTCTTCGGCGAGTTCTCCGGCGTCGTAGGCCGCGATGACGTCGCGAAAAGCGCGCATCAACTTGCCGTGGGCGCGGTCCAGGGCCTCCAGGAACAGGGTCTCCTTGGTGCCGAACATCCGCACGACATACGGCTGGCTGATGCCCGCGGCCTTTGCCACCTGGTCTGTGGTGGAACCGGCGTAGCCACGCTCGGCGAACACGCCCGTGGCGGCTTCCAGGATCAGTTCACGCCGTTTCGCCGCAGGTATGCGTTCGGCGGTTGCCTGGCTGCTTGAGTCCGTTCCCGGGGCGCCTGTGCCCATTGTTTTCTTCACCACACTTGACATGTTATCAGTCGATAACTAACTTTGGACTTTAAGTAATCATTCGATTACAACATCCCGAACGTAGCGGCATCTCAGCGGCCCTGTGGAGTCATCATGAAACGCACCATTCCCGTCTGGCTGGCCATTGTGGCGGCCTCCCTGCCCGTCTTCATGGCCACC
The DNA here is from genome assembly GCF_039543785.1 of Arthrobacter gyeryongensis. Lineage (NCBI taxonomy): Bacteria > Bacillati > Actinomycetota > Actinomycetes > Micrococcales > Micrococcaceae > Arthrobacter > Arthrobacter gyeryongensis. Next base: position 104,680 of record NZ_BAABKK010000026.1, on the reverse strand, counting down.
CTGGACAACCTTGTGGTTACCAACGCACTGCCCGTCATGCACAAGGCCCTCGGCGCGAGCGTCGAGGAACTTCAGTGGATCGTCAATGCGTACTCCCTGAGCTTCGCGGCGTTCATGTTGCTGGCCGTCGGCCTGGGGGACCGATTCGGCCGCCGCCATGTGTTCATCGCGGGCCTTGCCATCTTCACCATCGCTTCCGCAGCGGCAGCAGTCAGCACCGATCCGTGGCAGCTCATCGCTGCCCGCGCCGTCCAGGGCGTTGGTTCCGCGGCGCTCATGCCGCTATCGCTCACCCTGCTGGTGGGTTCGGTCAGCGACAAGCTGCGCCCGCTCGCCATCGGCATCTGGGGCGGAGTCTCCGGCCTGGGTGTCGCCCTGGGACCGCTCATCGGAGGCGCAGTCGTGGAAGGCTGGAGCTGGGAAGCGATCTTCTGGCCCAACGTGCCCATCGGCATCCTGTCGATTCCGCTGGCGCTCTTCGCGCTGCCGAACAGCTTCGGCGCACGCGTCCGCGCCGACGTCGTAGGTCTTCTTCTCTCCGGACTGGGCCTCCTGGCGCTCGTCTTCGGCATTGTCCGAGGGAACGACGCCGGCTGGTCAAGTGCCGAAGTCCTCGGCGGCTTGATCGGTGGCGGGGTCCTGCTGCTTGCCTTCGTTCTGTGGGAATCCCGGGTCGCCGCGCCGTTGCTTCCGCTTCGGCTGTTCCGCGACCGCAGCTTCACTGTGGCCAACCTGATCGGCCTGACCTTCAGCTTCGGGATCTTCGGGTCCGTCTTCATCCTCATCCAGTTCCTGCAGGTGGTGCAGGGCCACGGACCCCTCGCAGCCGGCGTCATGACGATGCCCTGGACGTTGGCCCCCATGTTCGTCGCACCGCTCGCCGGCCTGCTGGCACCGCGGATTGGCACCAGGACCCTGATGATCGCGGGCCTTGCCCTCCTCACGGCCGGCATGTTCTGGCTGGCCGGGGTCCTTTCCGCGACCGTCCCGTATGAAACCCTGGTGCCAGGCTTCATTGCGGCAGGAATCGGCATGGGCCTGGTTTTCGCCCCGATGTCGACGGCGGTGCTCGCCAACATGCGCGCCGAGGACCACGCCAAGGCGAGCGGCACCAACTCGACTCTCCGGGAGATCGGCGTAGCACTGGGCGTGGCCGTCCTGACGGCAGTCTTCACGGGAGCCGGCGGCAAACTCACTCCCACGGGCTATGTGGACGCGGCCATTCCCGCCGTCTACGTGGGTGCATCCGTGCTGGTCCTTGCCACCTTGGTGGCGTGGCTCCTTCCATCCCGCGCCCGCGCCCGCGCGCAAGCTGAAACAGAAGCCGGCGTGGGCACCTGGGGAGGCGCCGCCGTCGAACTCGTCAACGCGGGGTCACTTACGGCCCAATTCGGGCAGCAACATGGGCCGTAAGTGACCCCGCGTTGTGCTCCGCCCCTACCGGTTTTCCAGCTCCGCCGATAGCCTGTGGCCCATGGACTGGAAACTTGAACTTGTGTTTGTCCCTGTGTCCGATGTGGACCGCGCCAAGGATTTCTACGTCAACAAAGTGGGCTTCAACGCCGACTACGACGAGCGGCCCATGGACGGCATCCGCTTCGTCCAACTGACTCCGCCTGGCTCGGCCTGCTCCATCTGCATCGGCGAGGGCCTCAACGACGCCCCTCCAGGCACCGCTCCCAGCCTGCAAATGGTGGTGGGCGATATCCAGGAGGCCCACAGCCAGCTCAAGGCCAACGGCGTGGACGTCAGCGACATCGACATCCAGGATTGGGGCCACTTTGTGTACTTCGCCGATCCGGACGGCAACAAATGGGCCGTTCAGTACATCCCCCACCGGCCGAACGGCTAGGACTCACACCGTAAGAGTTGGGCCGCAGACCGGCTTCAGCAGGCAGGATGGATGCATGAACCTGCCTGCTGAAGCCGTGAAAACCCTGACCGTCCGGGCTGTCCTCTTCGATATGGACGGAACCTTGGTGGATTCCACCGCGATCGTGGAGGAAGTCTGGAGCGAATTCGCGGGCCGGTATGGACTGGACATCGAGGAGATCCTGCGGACTTCACACGGGGTCCAAGCCAAGGACACGGTGCGCCGTTTCGCCCCGGCCGGAGCTGACATCGACGCGCTGGCGGAGGAACTCGGCGAGATGGAGCGGACCCGGACGGACGGGATCGTTGCGTTGCCCGGAGCCGCGGAACTGCTGCGGTCCTTGCCTGCCGACGCACTCGCCATGGTCACCTCGGCCGATCGGATCCTTGCCGGGGTGCGCATGCAGGCAGCCGGGCTCGAGATGCCTGCGACCACTGTCACGTCCGAGGCCGTGACCCGAGGCAAACCTGACCCGGAAGGCTACCTCAAGGCCGCCGCGCTGCTGGGTGCCGAGCCGGCCGACGTCGTCGTCTTCGAAGATGCCCCGGCGGGTATCGCTTCCGCCCGTGCGGCCGGCATGCGAACCGTGGTGGTGGGCGACGCCGGCGGCGAGGCAGCTGATGGGCTGTGGCAGATCGCGGATTACTCAGCTGTCACTGCCACGGCCGGTCTGGACGCTTCGGGCCGCCGGGTGATCGAGCTCCGGTTCTAGCGTCAGCGGGCTGGATGCGGGCCGGACGGGTCCTGTCGTCCCCCTGAGGACGAGGGTTCCCTCGAAGATGATCCTCGCCCCGGTCAGGCTGGTTGAGCCTGGGTTCTCGGAGAGGGCGGCGACGGCGCGTCGGGCTGCTGCACCGACGTTGACCGCGATCGTCGAAAGGGCAGGAAACGTTGTAGTTGCTAGGGTGTCGTCGCATCCGATGACGCTCAAGTCCTTCGGGACGTCCACGCCCGCGGCAGCGAATCCGCCCATTAGGCCGTGCGCGATGACGTCGTCGAAAGCGATGACCGCCGTGACTCCGGACGCTGCCACCGAATCGCTGAGAGCCTTCGCAGCTTCGTAGGTGCCCGGATCCGCGCTGAAATGCGTCACCTCGAGGGCATGGGCCTTCGAGAAGTTGTCCACGGCCGAGCGACGCTGCTTGTTTGCCCATGATTGTGGTGGCCCGCCGATGTAGGCGATGCGGCGGTGGCCGAGCTCGGACAAGTGCGCCAGCGCGGAGCGGATGGCGGCCGTAGTGTCCAGGAGTATCCGGTAGGTCTCTGGAACGTCGCGGTTGATGAATGCCACCCGCTGGGAATCGGCGATCTGCCGGATGCGGGACGAAGCGAGCCGGGAAGATACGACGATCAACCCTTCGACCTGGGGCGCCATCCGTGAGATAAGGCGGTCTTCCCGGGTGGGGTCTTCATCCGTGTCCGCCAAAAATACGGACAGTCCGAGGTCGCTCGCGTAGTTTTGGGCCGCACGGACTAGCGGAGGGAAGAACGGGTTGGCGATGTCCGGCACGATGAGTCCGATCGCGCCGGCGCGTCCTGTTGAGAGGGCGCGTGCGTGATGGTTCGGTACGTAACCGGCGGCTTCGGCCGCTTTTTGAACCATTGCCACCGTCTCCGGCTTGAGCAGGTTTGGTCGGGTAAAGGCCCTGGACACGGTTGAGGGGGCGATGCCGAGTTCGGCCGCCAACTGCGTGATGGTAGGCCGGCCTGTCATTGGAGCTCACCCGCGAGTTCCAAAGCGGCCTGGATCAGGGCTTCGGCACTGCCAGGAGCGAAGGGGGCCGGCATACCGTAGTAGCGGTGGGCGTCCTCCACTTCGTATCCTCCGAAGTCATATTCGTCCGCGCTCGGGAAGTATCCGGGGCACCCGTTGGTGTAACCCGTGACGAATACCGGCCCTTCGACCTCGGAGGCGATGGCTTCCGTTGCGGCCAGGAATGGTTCTCCGGGTAATCCTACGAGGGTCAGGCCCTGCCAGTTGAAGACGCTCACTGGCGCCTCCCAGGACATTTCGTCGTCGGGCCCGCGGTCATTGGCCCATTGCATCCACGCGTTGAGAAGGGATCGCCGGCCCGGGTCGGCAGAAACCGCTTCGGCGTCCCACAGCCGGCTCAACTCGGCGGGCGAAACGGCGTCGCGCGAATTCATTGCGACGCTGATGGTCCTCCGGGCTGCCGTGGTCTGCCGGGAACCGGAACCGGAGACCGGCAAGAGCGGGGTCCCCAATGCGGTTGCCGCCACACGTTCTCCGATCTTTCGCGCCTGCTCCATCGTCCTGCCGGCAAAGCCGGATAGCGAGTACGACGCGTCAGCGGGATGGCCGGAGTTGATGTCCCCGGCGGTCCCGGGCAGGAAAAGTGCAACCGAGCCGGGGGAACGCTCCTCCAGGACGCTCCTAGTGAACGCCGGGTAATCGCCGCTGATGAGCCGGTTTTCCGGACCTAGAACTACCGGGTGGCAAGGATAGAGAACCAGCCAGGCAATGATTTGTCCGGCTGCGTCGCTGAAAGAGGCAAGCTGGACAGGCGGATCCACGGTGCGTTCAGGATGGCGGCGGTTCCTGGCAACATCCACTCCGCGCGATTCGCCGTACTGCAGGGTGGCCGGCCGCTGGGAGGCCACGGCAGCCTCCGTGGCCTCGCGGCAAGCCCGGACGATCTCCTCCAGGAGCCGCGGGTCATGGCCTCCGAGCCGGCCCGGCATGACGCACGGACCCGCGTGGGTATGCGTCGCGGTGATTGCGACACGCTCCGGCATAAAGGGCAAGCCGCGTGCGATGCGGGTGCACGTGTCTTCGTGGAGGCCGCACACATCCACGGTGATCCAGCACGTGTCATCGACAGCCAGCGCCCGGACGGTCAGGGGATCGTGGACGCCGGTACTCGGTTCCGTCCTCGCTGCGAATCCGGCCATCGGCGTCCCAACCGGCGGCGAGATCTCGACGACGGCGGCGCCCACCCGCAGGACGGGCTCCTCGGCTTGGGTGGTACTCATTGCGGTCCGCCTGATACTTTCCGGCCGGACTGGATAACCTCGGTAATGGTCCCTGCTTCGGGTCCGTCCGCGGTGATCAGGACAAAATCTGCCGGGGAACCGACTCGAAGGTGACCGAGCCCCGGCCGGGTGCCCGGGATCACCCGGGCGGGAGTGGACGTCACCATTTTGAGGGCTTCCGATAGATCCAGGCCGACGTTTCGGATCACGTTGCGGAAACCGTCCGGGAGGGTAGCCGCGGCCCCAGCGAGCAGATCCGTGCCCACGTGGGAGAGCCTCCCGCCGGGGGCGAGGTCCACGAGGCCGCCGACGGAAGTGCGGTGGCGGCCAGGCGCGCTGCCGGCCAGTGCGGTGCTGTCAGATACCAGATAGGCCCGTTCGGGGGTCTTGGCCCTGATCATGACTTTGAGCGTATCGCCGGGCAAGTGGTGGCCATCCGCTATGAGTCCCGCCGTGAGGCGGTCGTCAGCGAGTTGAGTCCACAGGGCATTGGGGTGCCTTGGCAGGGTGGTGGCTATGCCGTTGCCCAGATGGGTCGCCAGGCGGGCTCCGGCCGTGATGGCAGCCGTGATTTGTTGAGGACTTGCGTGCGTGTGTCCGATGGCCACTTGGACGCCGAGTTCGCGGATTTCAGCGATCTGGGCCGGCGCGTCGGGGGTATGCGGAGAGACGGTGACGATGCCGACCATTCCGCTTGCGCGAAGCCAGCGCCGGACCTCCTCAACGTCCAAGGGGCGAACGAAGCGGGCGTCGTGGACGCCCCGGGGGCCGTCCTGGTCCGAGATGAAGGGGCCCTCGATGTGGACACAGGGGATGGCCGCCCGGGTGCTTGGATCAATTTCGCAGGCCCGCTTGATCTGTTCGAGCGCGCCGGTGATTGCCTCTTCGGACGCTGTCACGATGGTCGGCACCCACGTCGTGACGCCCAGCTTCGCCAGCTTCGCGCTCAAGTTGATGATGGTTTGCGGGGTGATGTCGGGGGCATTGACATCCAGTCCGCCGTAACCGTTGACCTGGCCGTCGATGAATCCCGGCGCGATGACGGGCAGCCCCTGGTCAGGGTCGATCTCCCGCACCGACAGGATGGTCGTGTCGTAGGCGATTTCTATGTTGATCCCCCGGTGGGGGTCTTTGCCCACGATCTTTTTGGGGTGTGTCACAGCTTGTGTACCCGTCCTTTGAAACGTGAAATGAACTGCTGGTTGGCTTCGTCCCCGCCGGGCGCATTCCCTGATCTCCACAATGGCGGCTCTATCCCGATTTCGTTCAGCTTGCTGATGGTGGACATCATGAGCCAGTTCAGGGCGAAGGCGTTGGCGAACGTGGACACGGCGGCCGTCTTTTCGACCGCCCCGGGAACCGTCATGACGGCGTCCCCGACCGGAACCTTCGTGTCGATGTGGTGGTCGACGACATCGTGTAGGTTCAGTTTTTGCGGATGCCGTGCGGGGTGGTCACTGGCTGTTTCCTCTGCGTGCTCCCGCGAGGAAACTCCGATGGTCTTGACCGATCTTTCACGCGCCGTCAGGGCCGCGTCGATGAGCGCACTGTTGATGCCGTACGCGTTGACCAGGATCAGGAGGTCCCCTGGTCCGAGGCCAGCGTCCTCGATGACGATCCGGCCGTAACCCGGCGTCCGTTCCATGGCCATTGAGCGGAGGGCGCCGCTGGAGAGCAAGGTGCCTTCGTCCAAGATGGCGGAGACGTGCATCAGTCCGCCTGCCCGGAAGAACACTTCCTGGCTTGCCAGGTTCGAATGACCGCCGGGGCCGTAGATGTGTACCAGTTCGTCCTTGGCCACCCGGGCCGCGAGAATGCCGGCGGCGACGCTGATGTTTTCGGCTTCTTCCAGGCGGATCCGCCCGAGGAGCTCGGTGATTTTTCCGAGGTAGTCGCCCGAGAGCTGCAAATTTGCGTTCATCGCGGATTGGATTCGGCGTCGAGGTAGATGGTGACGTTGGGGTGCGTGCGCAGCGCAGTTCCGGGATGGTCTCCACTGACCGGCTGGTTCAGGGTGTTGTGCACGGCAGCCCTTTTGGCACGCCCTGGCACGGAGGCGATGATTTCGGAGGCGTGCAGCAAACGCGGGATGGAAACGGTGATGGCGCGCTGCGGAACGTCGTCGAAACTGGCGAAATGACCTTCGTCCACTTGTTGCTGGCGACTGACGTGGTCCAGGTTGATGACGCGGGCTGGCAGCGGGTCGGCGAGGTCTGCCGGGGGATCGTTGAAGGCAAGATGGCCGTTGACTCCCAGTCCGAGCAGCACGAGGTCAAAGGGATCGTGGCCCATCAGCGTGCCATAGCGCTGTGCCTCGGCTTCGGCGGGGTTCCCCGGGTTGATGCGGTGAAAGGTGGTCGGGGGAAGGTAGCTGAAGAACGTCCGTTGCAGCCAGTTCCCGAACCCTTGGGGTGCGTCGGCCTCGAGCGCGAGGTAGTCGTCCATATGGAAACACGTTATGCGGCTCCAATCGATGCCAGGCTCCTGGACGAGCGCCTGAAGCGTTGCCTCCTGGCTGGGAGCTGCCGCCAGCATCAGCCGGACCTCCCGCTGGTTCCGGAGCGCGCTGCGCAGCGTTTCCGCCGCATGCGCGCCGGCGTGTCTCCCCAACGCTGCCCGGTCCGGGTGTGTGGAAACGGCGGGGCTGTAAGTGGTCAGTGCTGTCACGTGTGTGTCCTTCGGGTTTCTAGTTCAGTAGTCAGGAGGAGTGATCGGGCTATATGGAAGGGGTCCTTGACGGGCAGCGCCACCACCTTGTCGAGGGGTTTCCCCTCGCGATCGCGGATTTGCAGCCACTCCTGGCCGGAGGGATCCGGAAAGGTGTCGAGGGTGTAGGACCAGATCCGCTCATGCCAACCCAGGAGGTCAGGACGCCCGAAACGCTCGGCGAGCAGCCTGGTTGCGTAGAGGGCCTCAACCTGGACCCACCACAGCTTGGTGTCCCACGTTTGGGTCACCAACGTTTCGTAGGGGTCGTTGCCGAAAAGCCTGCCCCGCGGTTCATCCCCGGTGCTGTCGACGTATCTGAAGATGCCGCCGTGCTGCTCATCCCAGCCGGTTTCCAGAGCACGGACCGCAAGGTCCGGTAGCCAATCCGGAATACGAGGTGCAAGTTCAGGCATGATCTCGACGGATTCCATGACCATCCAGAGCATCTCCAGTAAGTGGCCGGGGGTGCGGTGGCGGGCCAGGAGCGTGTCCAGGTCATCGCTGCTGTCGGGCCGGTATTCCCACCACGAGTCGGTCTTCCACATGCCTTCGGAGGTTGCGTCGCCGAGCAGCTGGAAAAGCGCGGCACTGGCTGTGCGAGCGCTTTCAGCCGATCCGCTGGCCAAATGGAGTTGGGCGCCCACATTCAGCAGCAGCATCAGCCCGGCTGCGTCCTTGAATCCGGACCGCACGGGGTAGGGCTCGGACGGAGCGTTCCGGGCCTCGATCCGTTCTTCGGCGTGGGCGAGAAGCGCATGGGCTGATTGCAGCCACGCGTCACGTTCGTGGCCCGCCGCTTGGGGAAGCCGGGCTGCACCCGCCAGGCCCAAGGCCGCAAAGAGGTCAGCCAGTACGCTGACGGCGATCTCCCCTTGCGGCCCGGACGGCAGCGCATGCCCGTCAGCCGACGTGCGGTATGCCGTTACGCTGCTGTCCAGGATGGCGTGGGCTTGGATGAACCTGGCAGTTTCAATCGAGAGAGTTGCCCACAACAGGGGATTTTCCCCGATGATTCCGGCCTCGCTGTCCAGCGCGATCCGCGAGCAGAGCCAAGCCCAGCGGCCTTGCGACCACGTATATTTTTCGTTCGAAAGCAACCGCCCTGAGTTGGAAAAGCAGGTGAAAACCCCTCCGCTTTCCCTGTCGACTCCGTTCTCGAGCCACCAGGGGAGGACGCCCTTGAGCAGCTGATCCCGTATTTCGGATCCGGTTCCGCTCATGCCATGCTGCTTTCAACCGGGAGCGGTGTGGCCGGCTCAAGGTCGCGGTCGAGGGACTCGACTAGGGCATCGGACGCCTCGTTGTGCCAAGGGCGCAGCCAGCCGAAGACGCAATATACGATCGCGGAGGCAAGCACCGGGGCGGCCACGTTGATTGTCTGCGCGCTGGCCGTGCCCAGGCTCGCGATGGGAGCGGCCAAGGCGTACTTTGCGAGTGCGAAAACGATCAAACCGGTGGCCCAGGAGAACAGGGCTGCCGAGGGACCGCAGCGCCGGAACGGGCGCAACATCCCCAGCAGCATGGGAACGGCGATCGGCCCCACCAAGGCCCCGAACCAGAGGATGATCAGGCCAAGCACGCCGCCGAATGAATCCGCGCTCAGGGCAATGACCATCGACAATCCGATGAACAGGAACGTGGAAATCCGGCCACCCAGCAGTTCCGCCCGCGACGTCAGGGGCTGCCGGGAACCGCGCAGCGCAGGGATGATGTCCCGGATGACGACGGCGGAAATCGCGTTGGCGTCCGAAGAGGTCATGGCCATGGTGTGTGAGAACATTCCGGCGACAACCAACCCCACCAGGCCGGCCGGCAGCAGCTGCTGGGTAAGGAGCGCGTAAGCCTGATCCGGGTGCGTCAGATTGGGCAGGATCAGCGGCGCGGCCCACATCGGGAAGAAAAGGACCAGCGGCCACACGAGATAAAGGGCGCCCGAAAGCAGGACCGATTTGCGGGCCGCTGAGCCGGACGGAGCGGCAATGAAGCGTTGAGCCAGATTCCAGGTACCTCCGTTGTAGGAAATCGTGCTGATCAGGCAATAGGCGAGGAAGAACCCGATGGTGTAATCACCGGCGAATGGCTGCGAGTGGGAGGCGGGCAGACGGGACCAGATTCCCGCGATCGAGGAAACGCCCCCAAGCTTGGCCACGGCGAAGATGAGCATCGCAACGCCGGCTACGGACTGGATGATGAATTGGCCCATATCCGTCAATGCGTCGGCCCACAAGCCGCCGATGGTCGAATAGATGAGTGTGACCCCGCCGACGATCAGGATGCCAACGGCGATCGGAACCCCGGCGAACACGTTCAGGAGGATCGCACTGGCTGCCCACTTGGCCGCAACATCGAAGATTTTCAATGCGGCACCGGACCAAGCCAGTACTTGCTGCGCGGGCAGGTTGTAGCGCGTGGCCAGGTATTCGAGCGGGGAGATGATCCCCAAGCGCTGCCTGAGACGCGGCCAGCGCGGGGCGAAGAAGAAAGCGCCAACAAGGCAGGCGATGGTGATGGTGAGCGCCCACCAGACATACAGCGCGAAACCGGTGGTGTAGGCGATGGCGGCGTACGCCACGAAGACAGCAGCCGAATATCCGGACATGTGGTGGGAAATCCCTGCCAGCCACCACGGCATCTTCCCGCCCGCTGTGAAGAAGTCGGCGGCGTTTTTCACTCTGCTCTTGGCCCACCAGCCGATCCCTATCATGACGACGAAATAGGCGCCTAAAACGAGCCAGTCGGCGAAATACATACATCCTCCTTGATGCAACGAAAGCTTGGAAATGGGATCTGCAGTGGCGTCCACTTTTCTCTGCAAACGTTTGCAAAACAAGGGTCTTTTTGAAAGTTTTATTCCGGGTGCTTCAGTTCCGGACCTAACCAGCCAGTGCGTAGACCGTGGTCCCGCCGATGCTCTGTGCCTGGAAGTTCGCAGCCACCCATTGCGCGATCTGGGCAGGAGCCTCCGATCCGCTGTTCGCCTGCATGGTCCCGCCTGCGATGAAGTAGTGGATCTTGCCCTGCGCCACGAGCTGCTGGAACTGTGCAAGCGTGGGGGACGGGTCCGTGCCGTTGAAGCCACCCACCGCCATGACCGGCAGTTCGGTGGCCAGCTGGTAGCCGGCAGCGTTGTTAGAACCCACGACGGCGGCCGCCCACGTGTAGTTCGAAGCGCCCGATTTGAGCGCGGAAACCATTCCCGACGACGGCGTCGTGGCACCGAGCAGGCCGCCCATCCCACCGCCTTGCCGGTTCCCGCCAAAGCCGCCACCCTGGGTGCCCGGCTGCTGGAGGGGCTGGGGCGGGTTGTTCTGGGCTGCGTTGTTTTGGCTGGCTTGTCCGAAGCCGCCCCGGCCGCCGAAACCACCTGCGCCGAAACCACCTGCGCCGAAGCCGCCGAACGTAGTCGTTGGACCGGCGCTGGGGATCGCGCCGGTGTGCGTCACGGAGGCGGTGGAGATCGAGTACGCCAGGGGACCGGCGAGGGAGGCCACGAGGGCGAGCGCCGCCGCCGTGCGCTGAAGGATGCGGGAGGTGAAGCGTCCCGAGAGCGGCAGCCCGGCCGCGGCTGCCAGGGCGCCAAACAGCACCGCCCAGCGCAGCCACGGACCATACGCGGTGGTGCTGCCCAAGAGGTCGAAGGCGAGGAATCCCGCTGCGGCCACTGCTACGGCGAGCATGACCGCGGCGACGAGCTGCGCGCGGTGCTGCCACAAAAGCGCACCGCCCAGGCCCGCAAGCCCGGCAATGCCCGGAGCCAGCGCCACCGCGTAATACGGATGGATGATGCCTGCCATGAAGCTGAACACGAGCCCGGTGACAAGGACCCACGAGCCCCACACGATCACCGAGGCCCGGACGGAATCCGTACGCGGGGCACGGCGGCCCAGCCACAGGAGCCCGGCCCCGAGGACCAACACGGAGGGGAGCAGCCACGCGATCTGGCCGCCGAACTCGCTGTTGAACATCCGGAACAGCCCGGGAACTCCCCAGCCGTTGCCCCCTCCCACGCTGCCGGTCTCCTGGCCGCTGAGCCTGCCCAGGCCGTTGTAACCGAGCGTCAGTTCCAGGATGGAGTTGTTCTGGGAGCCGCCGATGTACGGCCGCATGTTCGCCGGAATGAGTTCGACGACGGCGAGCCACCAGCCGGCCGAGACCACCATGGCCGCCCCCGCGCCCAGCAGATGAAGCAGCCTGCGCCCCACACCGCTCGGCGCCGCAACCACGTACGCCACCGCAAATCCAGGAACCACCAGGAGGACCTGGAGTTGCTTGGTCAGGAAACCGAAGCCCAGGAACACTCCCGCGAGCAGGAGCCAACGCAACTTATTCTCCTGGATGGACCGGAGTGTGGCATAGCCGGCGGCCGTCATGAGCAGCACTAGCAGGGCGTCCGGGTTGTTGAACCTGAACATGAGGGTGGCAACCGGCGTGATGGCCATGACGACGGCGGCCAGCAGCCCGGCCCGGTGGGCGAGCCGTGGATCGCCGGTGGCGGGGGCCGCGGCCCGTCGGACCGCCAGATAAAGCAACCATGCCGTCGCAACGCCCATGAGTGCCTCGGGAACCAGGATGCTCCAGGAGTTTAGCCCGAAGATCCGTACCGAGAGGCCCATGATCCAGAGCGACGCAGGAGGCTTGTCCACCGTGATGGAGTTGGCCGCGTCAGAGGATCCGAAGAACCACGCGGCCCAATTCTGCGAACCGGCCTGGGCCGCGGCGGAATAGAACGGGTTGGCCCAGCCGGAAGCGCCGAGGTTCCAGAGATACAGGACCGCAGTTGCAAGGAGGACAACGCCGAGCTCCACGTGGTGACGCAGGGCATGCGGGCCATGGTTGGGGCGGGACTTTCGGGTCAGGCCCGGCCGGGCGCGGCTGCCGGCTCCCCGGGGAGCGGCCGTTTCCGCAGGATCCACCAACCGCGACGGCGGAGCCGGCTGCCCTGCCTCGGAGTCCGTGTCTATGGAATAGGAAGTGGTCATCGGAATCTACTTTGTCAGCTTGTAGACGGTGGAGCTGCCCACCGTCTGGGCTTGGAAGTTGGCCTGTACCCAGGAGGCTACCTCGGAATTGCCGCCTCGGCCTCCGAGTCCGCCGCCGCCACCCATGCCGCCGCCTGCAATGTAGTAACCGATCTGACCCTTGGCCACCATGTCCTGGAACTGTGCCAGCGTGGGGTAGGGATCGCCGCCGTTCCAGCCACCGAGTGCGATCACGTTGGTGTTCGTGGCGAGCTCAAGGCTCGCGGCTTGGGTGGCACCGGAGACGATCGCCGACCACTTCGTGGTGGTGGATGTCAGCAGCGCGGTCAGTCCGGCGTCGGCCGTTCCCTCGGAACCGGGCCCACCCGCCTGACCCGCCCCACCGGCTGCGCCGAACCCTCCAGCACGGTTTCCGAAGCCGCCCATCGCGGAACCGCTGGGTCCCGACGTCGGGATGGAACCGGAGTGCGCGGTAGCCGCCGTCGCGAGCGTCCACGCCGCTGTTCCGAGGCCGCCGGCCAGAAGGGAAACGACGACGACGGCCGCAGCGGCTGCGTTCCGGAACCGCCCCGCCGTATTTTGACCGGAAAAGCGCAGTGAGTCGAGGCGAAGCAGGATTGCTGCGGCCGCCACGACGCCCAGGACGACGATCACGATGCGCAACCACGGAAGCCATGACGCGTCGCGGCCCACGAGAACCGCGGACCAGGCCGAACTGCCGAGGATGACCACGGCCAGGACGATCCTGGCCGGCCAATACCCTCGGCCACGCCACAGTTCAACGCTGCCAATGCCCACCAAGGCTGCGATTGCCGGTGCGAGCGCTACCGCATAGTAGGGGTGGACGATGCCGCTCATGAAGCTGAAGACGCCGGCCGTGACCAGAAGCCAGCCGCCCCAGAGAATGAGCGCGGCACGGGTGCGGGAGGCTCGCGCTTCCCGGCGGGTGAACCACAGGCCGGCTGCCAGCAGAATCAGTGCAGCAGGGAGAAGCCAGGAGACCTCGGCGCCGAAGCTCGTGCCAAACATGCGGGCGATCCCGGCAGCTCCACCGAAGCCGCTGTTGCCGCTCCCGCCGCCGCCGAACCCGCCGAGGCTGCCCACTGCAGGGGCGCCGCCTCCGCCGGGCGTCCCTTCGCCCGAGCCAGTGATGCGGGACAGCCCGTTGTAGCCAAACGTCAGCTCAAGGAAACTGTTGGTTTGCGAACCTGCCATGTAAGGACGTGCTGAAGCAGGGGTCAGCTGGAACAGAGCGACATAACTGCCGGCCACTACCGCGATGCCGGCCAATGCGCCGAGCAGGTGCAGCAGCCTCCGTCGCAACGGGGTGGGTGCGGCCCAGAGGTACGCGAGTCCAAGGCCCGGAACAATCAGGAAGCCCTGCAGCATTTTGCTCAGGAACGCGAGGCCCACCACGGCGCCGGCTGCGGCGAGCCACTTCCAGCCTGCGCGTTCGATGGCACGGGTAGTGAAGTAGGCCGCGAGTACCAGGCACAGGGTCAGCATGGCGTCGGGATTGTTGAAGCGGAACATAAGGGCCGCCACCGGGGTCAGTGCCAAAGCGCCGCCGGCCAACAAGCCAGCGCCTGGTCCGGAGACCCGCTTGACCGTCAAATAGAGGAAACCGACGGCGGCGACGCCCATCAGCGCCTCGGGAACCAGCATGCTCAGGGGTGAGAAGCCGAAGATCCGGCCCGCCAAAGCAGGGATCCACAATGAAGCCGGGGGCTTGTCGACGGTGATGGCATTGCCGGCGTCGAGGGAACCGAAGAGAAACGCGGTCCAGTCCTTGGTGCCGGCCTGGATGGCCGCGGCGTAGAAGGAGTTTCCGTAGCCGGTGGCCGCGAGGTTCCAGAGATACAGGAAGGCGGTGGCTACGAGGAGCCCGGCAGCGGATGGCCGCACCCAGCGGGGCTGCCGGCCAAAGGCGTATCGCGTCCAGCGGGGCGCGGCGTCGGGGGTTGACGGGCCCGTCGAGTGACGGTCCTGCGGTGCCTGGACGGTGCCGACGGCGGCAGGAAGTTCGGCACCTGCCGGACCTGTGCTTGCGGGAGTAATCGTGGAGGTCATGATGCTGCCGTTTCTGTGCGCGTTTTGGCTTGTGTGGTGGGTACAGTCGCCTGCGCGGCAGGCTGCCGGAAGACCCAAAGTCTGAACAACAGGAAGCGGACTGCGGTGGCGGCGAGGTTCGCTGCGACCACTGTGAGGAGCTCGCCCCAGCGGTCCGGCGTCGTCGTGCTGTGCACCAAGGCGAGTGCCCCGGAGGTGAGCGCGAGGCCGATCCCGAAGACGATCAATCCCTCGAAGTGGTGCCGAGCGGGATTGCCGCCCTGGATGCCGAAGGTGAAGCGCCGGTTGGCGCCGGTGTTGGCGATGGCCGTGACGAGCAGCGCCAGGAAGTTGGCCAGTTGCGGGTCCATGAAGCCGCGGCAGAACAGGAAGATGAGCCCATAGGCGAGGGTGGACGCAGCGCCGATCGCGGCGAACCGGACCAGTTGTCCGAAAAGGCTGCTGCGCGGGTTCTGCTCGGCGGTGCGGGACGACGCCGGGAGCGGCCCGCGTGCAAGTGCTGCGCGCAGTTCCGGAATGGGAATGCGGCCCGAGACGAGATCCCGGGTGAGCCGGACCATGCCGCGGATGTCGGCCAGGGCGGTGCGCACCACGTCGACGCTGGAATTGGGATCGTCGATCCAGTCAACGGGAACTTCGTGGACACGGAGGCCGCAGCGTTCGGCGAGGACCAGGAGTTCAGTGTCGAAGAACCACGAGTTGTCCATGGTGTGGGGGAGGATCTGCTGTGCGACGTCTGCCCGGATCGCTTTGAAGCCGCACTGGGCATCGCTGAAGCGGGCGCCCATGAACGAGTGCAGCATCAGGTTGTAGCTGCGCGAAATGAACTCGCGCTTGGGGCCGCGGACAACCCGCGAGTTGCGGGTCAGCCGTGTCCCAATGGCGAGGTCCGAATGGCCGGAGATGAGTGGCGCCAAAAGGGGCGCCAGTGCGGCGAGGTCCGTGGAAAGATCCACGTCCATGTACGCCAGAACCGGGGACGGCGATGCGAGCCACACCTTGCGCAGGGCGTTGCCGCGCCCCTTCTCCTCGAGATGGACAACCGCGAGCTCGGGCAGTTCTCTGGCCACGCGCTCCGCGATTTTCAAGGTGCTGTCAGTGCTTGCGTTGTCCGCCACTGTGATGAGGAAGCCATGAGGGAAGGATTCGCGCAAGTGGCCGTGAAGCCTGCGCAGGCACTCTTCGAGGTCGCGTTCCTCGTTGAAGACGGGGATCGTGACATCGAGGACGGGGATGGCGGTGTGGGTGTCCACAGGGGCACGCCGTCCGCTGCGCTGGACGGGGGTCTTAGCCTGGATGGGAAGGCCCGGCGGCACCACCGCGGGGTCCTTCAGGGTTCCGGAGGTGGATTCGATGAGCGTCATGTATCCACAGTGCCGTTGCAGAATATGAAGGCTTTAGGCGGAACCTGTGACGTGGCTGTGGATGTACCAAATCACATGCCTGGCCAAAAAACGCAAAGGTCCGCCCCTGAAGGGACGGACCTCGACGTATTTGTGCGTGGCTCTTGGCCTAGTACCAGTTGTGGGCCAAGTGGAAGGACCACGCCGCGGACGGCGATCCGTAGCGTTCCTTGATGTAGTTCAGGCCCCAGCGGATCTGCGTCTGGTAGTTGGTCTGCCAGTCGGCGCCTTCGGACGCCATCTTTTCGGCCGGCAGCGACTGCCCAATGCCGTAAGCGCCACTGGAGGAGTTGGTGGCAGTGGTGCGCCAATCCGATTCCTTGTTCCACAAGGTGATCAGGGCTGACATCTCACCTTGTCCCCAACCGTAGGAGGGAAGGATGCTTGCGGCATAAGCCTGGGCGCCGGAGGGATCATCGACGGCGACGGGTGCGGCAGGGGCTGCCGGAGCAGGGGGTGCGGCCGGTGCGGCAGCCTGGGGCGCAACGGCGGTCGGAGCGGGGGCCGCTGCCTGGCTTGGCGTCGACGTAGCGCTCGGCTTGGGGCTCGCGCTTGCGCTCGCCGACGGCGTGGCGGTGGCCGAAGGCGTGGCTGAGTGATCCACCGTGCGGGATTCGGACGTGCGGCTCATGTCCTGGGCGTTGATGGCTTGACCGGCGGCCTGGGTGGCGGCACCGGCACCGAGGAACACGGCAACGACGCTGGCAACAACTGCCATGCGCTGGCCGGTGCCGAGGTTCGACGCGGCTCGCCTCAAAGTGGAGCGTGACTTGTTATTCCGGGCAGGTTCGCCGCGGTGGCGCGCAACAGGGCGCGACTGATTCCTTGAATCAGACATGGTGATTGCCTCTCGACGCCTGCGGAGTTAGCTGTCGGATTCGGATGAGGTCATCCGGCCGTGGCCACAGCGGAACGTGGCGGTACGGCTTCACCCCTAGGGCTGGCTCAACATGAGCGCTTGCCCGGAGACCTGGGTCCCCCGTCTCTGCCTGGACTGATGGGCACCGGGGAGTGGCAGAGCTCGGCGCCTACCCGGCGGTGGCCGGAATGATCCAACGCACCCATTCGACGGTACAGGAGGATCTTACTTAAGTCACATTTAGGTAACGGAGGTCACCACATCGGTGCGTCGACTTGCGCTCGCCGCGCACCGGCGTCGTGCGCTTCTGGTTCGCCCGTCAGGCCGTGGCGGTCCTGAGCGCCGGGAGGCGCACCGCGAACTCCGTCCGGCCGGGCCGCGACGCCACTTCGACCGTGCCGCCATGCGCCTGGACAATGGACTCCACAATGGACAAGCCGAGCCCGGACGTGCCCTCGGAGCCGGACCGTGCGGCGTCGGCACGGGCGAAGCGCGAGAAGATCCTCCCCTGGAATTCAGGCGGGATGCCCGGCCCGTTGTCGGTCACGGTCACCACGGCGCTGCCATCGGCGGAGCGCATGACGCCCGTGACCACGGTGGTTCCCGCCTCGGTGTGTTTACGGGCGTTGGAAAGCAGATTCGCCAAAACCTGGTGGAGTTGGGTGGTGTCGCCGCGGACCGTGAGGGGCTCGTCCGGGAGCTTGAGCTGCCAAATGTGCTCGGGGGCCATGACCTTCTCGTCGCTGACGGTTTCGATCACCAACTGCGTGAGATCCACATCGGTGAACTCCGGGGCCTTCCCTTCGTCCAGCCGGGCCAACAAGAGGAGGTCCTCCACGAGGGTGGTCATGCGTTCCGACTGGCTCTGCACCCGGCCCAGTGACTTGCGGCCGTCCTCCGTGAACGTCTCGGTCATGCGCAAGAGTTCGGTGTAGCCGCGGATGGCGGTGAGCGGAGTGCGCAGCTCGTGTGAAGCGTCGGCCACGAACTGGCGCACCTTTGTTTCGCTTTGCTGGCGCGCCTCTAGGGCGCTGGACACGTTGTCCAACATCAAGTTCAAAGCATGGCCGACGCTTCCCACTTCCGTGCTCGGGTGGGCCGCCGACGCCGGAACGCGCACAGCGAGTGCCACCTCACCGGCGTCGAGCGGAAGCTTCGACACCTTCGTGGCGACGTCGGAGAGCTGCTCCAAGGGGCGCATGGTGCGGCGGATCAGCACGGTTCCGGCCAGCCCGATCAGGACCAGTCCGCCCAAGGAAACCAGCACCATGGTCCAGACGAGCGAGGCCTCGGTGTCCTCCTTCGAGGCGAGTGGCAGCCCCGTGATGACAACATCGCCGTAGGGAGTTTCGGTGGCCACCAGCCGGTAGCCGCCATTGGACAGGGTGCGATCAACCGGGCGGCCATCGGACGGGAGGGCCGACAGGATTCGAGCGTCGCTGGGCGACAACGGCGCACGGGTCGCATCGGAGGACAAGAAGCCGGCATCGCTGCTCACCTGACCGGCAAGAATACGCGCATTGAGCGTGCCGATGCTCTGGCCCCGGGGATCCAGTGGGTCCGGACGGCCGCCAGGGTTGCCTTGCGGCGGGCGGCCATGGGAGGCCTGCGCCAATTGTTGGTCCAGCTGTTTCGTGAGGAACACATCCATTGACGCGTAGCTGACCACACCGACGGCACTGCAGATGGCCACGAGGAGTGCCATGGAGAGAAGGATCAAGCGCGTGCGCAAGTGCCAGGTTGAAGGATTGAACCAGGTGTGGTCGGTCTGGCGGGGGATACCCGAGAGTGCGGACATTCGGAGCCCCGGCTATTCGGCAGGCTTGATGACGTAGCCTGCTCCGCGCACCGTGTGGATCATGGGCGGGTGGTTGGCCTCGATCTTCTTGCGCAGGTATGAGATGTAAAGCTCCACGATGTTGGCTTGCCCGCCGAAATCGTAGTCCCACACGCGGTCAAGGATCTGGGCCTTGCTGACCACGCGCTTGGGATTCTCCATGAGGTAGCGGAGGAGCTCGAACTGGGTCGCCGTGAGCGGAATGTCTTCGCCGCCGCGGGTGACTTCTCGTGTGTCTACGTTCAGGGTCAAGTCACCTACAACCAGTTCGGCCGTGTCCATCGCCGCCACTCCCGAGCGTTGGACCAGGCGGTGCAGGCGCAGCAGGACTTCCTCCATGCTGAACGGCTTGGTGACATAGTCGTCGCCGCCGGCGGCCAACCCGACAATGCGGTCCTGCACGTCATCCTTCGCCGTGAGGAAGAGCGCAGGCACCTCTGGCGCAAAGGCGCGGATCCTCCCCAGCAGCTCAACGCCGTCGAACCCCGGAAGCATCACATCCAGCACCAGGACATCCGGACGGAAATCCTTGGCGAGCTTTACCGCAGCGGGGCCGTCGCCGGCCACGGCCACCGACCAACCCGCCATGCGCAGGCCCATGCTCATGAGCTCGGCGAGGCTGGGTTCGTCGTCCACCACAAGGGCGCGGATGGGAGAACCGTCCGGGTGGCTGAGCTGCGGAAGGTTGTTGGTCATGGAGTGCGAGGATGCCATGGGACAACTCTCCAATCTGCTGGTTTGCCGGTGCTTTGCCGTTGCTGTGAGCACCCTGTGAGTCCCAGCCTAGCCACCTGTCCGGACGCACGGTACGCCCAACGCGCTGTGTTCGGGTGGTGCGGGCGGGCGGGCGGGTGCGGCGAGCGGGAGGGTTGGGAGAGCCGTCACATTCTGCTGGATCATTCGCAATGTCTTGGACGGTGATTCGCGGGATTCCGAGTCTTGGCTTCTTGTTGGTGCCGGGTGATCCAGCAGAATCGAACGCCGCTCCTTCATTTGAGGTCACGGGCAGCCCTGCTGTCCGGCGATGCGGGCGAGGTGGGGCCAGCGTGAGCCGTTTCATTTTGCTGGATCATTCCTCGGTTCAGCTGGGCGATCCGCATGTTTGCGGCCCCCGATGCACGCGCGCGGCGAATGATCCAGCAGAATCCGCCACAACACCGCGGAAGGTCACAGGCAGCCCTTCAGTTCGACACAGCCAGCGCACAGCAAAGCGACCGACGCTGTTTGGGACAAGGACAACAACCGCAGCAGTCTTGACTTCGATGGAGAAAACCATGGAACCGCACAACAACCCCTCCGTACCTGGATCCACACCTGAAAACGAGCAGCCTCAGCCGGTGATCCGGCCCTTGGACGAGTCCGCGCAGCCTATTGCCGGGGAGCCTCCCGCGAATCAAGCCGCTGGTTGGGGTTCGCCGCAGCAGAGCCCGGTCACCCAGCCCGGCCAGCCTGCCGCGGGGTGGGGTGCGCCGCAGCCGCCGGTGAACCAACAGCCTGGCGCTGGTTGGGGTGCGCCGCAGCCGCCGGTGAGCCAGCAGCCTGCCGCCGGGTGGGGTACTCCGCAGCAATACAACTCCGGACAGCCCCGGCCTTCGTTTTTTAAGAATTGGAGCCTGAAGAAAGGGCTCATTGTTGGCGGCGTCGCGGTGGTGGTCGCTGCAGCGGCAGGAGCCGGTGCATATGCAGCCGGGAACGGGACGGCGGCGGCCGATACCACCAACGCGCAGGGACCGGGTGCCGGGCAGAACGGCCAAGGCGGATTCGGCGGCCCGGGCGGGACGAACGCAGGCCCGGGCGGGCTCGGCGTCGGCATGGGCGGCCTGAATGCTGCAATCCACTCGGAATATGTGGTTCTCCAGAACGGCAGCTACGTCGCCATGGCGGGCCAGCTGGGGACGGTCACCGACATCTCAGCGAGCTCCATGACCGTCAAGAGCGAGGACGGGTTCACGAAAACCTACGCTCTGGGAACCGACGTCGTGGTGGCGGAGGGTATGCGGCAACGCGGGAGCACGACCAGCGGCACCACCTTGACCTTGGCCGACGTGAAAACCGGATCCAGCGTGAGGGTTACTGCGCTCAGGGAATCCGACAAGTACACGGCCGAGTCCATCCAGATCGTGACTGCCACCTCATCAAGTACCCAAGGCACCGGCACGACGAACTAGCGATGGGTGCTGCTTGCCCCCGCGGGGCGATTGCGGGGGTCCTAGCAGACGATTTGCCAAAGAATTTTCAGGAGATGCCGATCCAGGATTGGACAAGGGTTGTTTCATATCTCGAGATTCAAAGGCAAGCGCGTGACGTGGCTTGAGATTCAGAGAACGATGATTCAATCAAATTTTATTCGAATATTGCGCGCCTAATGGCCAGTGTGACGAACGAGAATGGGTCACATTTGGACATGTCTGAATTGTGATGTGCGGCACAATAGTCCGATTCGTCTCAAAATGTGGACGCTTCGGTCCTTTGTTACTTGCAAGTTCCCTTTGTTACGTTGCACACTTCAAATGTGAACAAGAACTCAACAGCATCTGCAGCCGCAGCGATCGAGCCCAGCGCACCCGCTGGTTTTTCGATGAGCTGTTGTCGAATGCATGCCTAACTTTAGACCCCAGGAAGTTTCAGGCATTCGCCCCCTGCCCAGCGTCGGGCGCCCCTCCCCATCTCATTGCGGGGACCAGACCAGCATTCGAAGCCGCGATGACGGCTATTCACTTTGAGGTAAGCAATCCATGTCAGTTGCATCCGGATACGTCCACATCTCCGTCCGTAACGCCAATAAGGCCGCGTCGAACGCCGGCCTTCGGCCCGGCTTCGGCAACCGCCCGGCCTACGCCCAGCCCGCTCCGCAGGGTGGCAGCCAGGCGCCCGGGTACGTCCCCCAGGGCTATAACCCCAACTCCTACGGCCAGCTCCGCGCGGTTCCCGCCAACGAGGCCTCGCCGATGACTGCACCTACGCCTGTCTTGGCTCCGGCAGACCGTTCCATCCGTCCCGTTGCAAATGACAATGTGGCCCGCGGGTTCGTGCTCTACATGGGCATCGACGAAGACACCGCTGCGGCCGCGGGAACGTCCATCGCCAAGCTTGCCCAGGAAATCCGGGCCTACGCGCAGTCCCTCGTTTCCGGTGCCGAGAGCTATGCCGCCGTCGCGGTTGCGCCGGCCAGTGCGCCCGGTTCCGCGCTCGACGTCGTCCGCTCGACTTTCGGTGACCCGACCGTTGGCAACCGCCAGCGCGCTGAGGCGCTCCGTCCGCAGCCTGCCCAGGAAGCCCGCCCGTCGGGCGTCTTGATCGACCTCGCCCGTCGTGAAGTGCACCTCGACGGCGAATCGCTGAACCTCACGTTCAAGGAATTCGAGCTCCTCAACTACCTCGTCGAGAACGGCACCCGCACCGTGGGCCGCGACGAACTCCTCGAGGGCCTCTGGCGCAACGCCGAAGAGGTCCCCAACGAGCGCACCATCGACGTCCACATCCGGCGCCTCCGCTCCAAGCTCGGCCGCCTCGCAAACACGGTCCGCACGGTGCGCGGCCAGGGCTACCGCTTCTACGAGCACCCCGAGGTCATCGTCTGGGCCGCTCCGGAATACTCGATCTAGTCTCAACCCGCTCAAAGCGCCCGCTCCGTTCTTTGGGGGCGGGCGCTTTCGCTTCCGCGGGACGATCCCTCGGCGCCTGCGCTCGTCCCTCACGCAACAACGGCGCTTTCGGGATGTCCCGCTCACGCTACAGCGCCCGCGCGAACCAGGCGGCCGCATTCCTGCGCTCAGGACCAGTGAGCATGTGCCTCCGCGGCGATAGGGTGGGGGGATGAGCGAGCATCACATTAAGCGGCTGGTGATCATGCGGCATGCGAAGTCGGACTGGCCTCTCGGGGTGCCGGACCATGAGCGCCCCCTTGCCGAGCGTGGCCACCGGGAGGCTCCCCTTGCCGGGAAATGGCTCCTCAAACACCACGTGATTCCGGACTTCATCTTGTGTTCGTCCGCGCTGCGGACCCGGCAGACCTGTACTTGGGTGTGCAGCGAGCTGGGGGACAAGGCCCCGACGCCGAAACTCGAGGACGGCCTGTACGCCGCCTCCGCACAGCGCATGCTGACGGTCATCAACCATGTGCCGGAAACCGTCACCACACTCATGATCTTCTCCCACATGCCCGGTGTTCAGGACCTCGCGATGCACCTGGCTTCCCGCGACTCGGAACACGACGCCTACATGGATGCCGCAACGCGTTACCCCACGAGCGCCATGACCGTGATGGAACTCGAAAAGCCGTGGGCTGAACTCGATGGCCAGGATGCACGGCTGACGCACTTCGCAGTTCCGCGCCCAAAGAAGTAGCTCCCTCGCGCGAACTGGCAAATAATGCCCTTTTTTGCGCCGCCAGGGGGCATCTGCTGCCAGTTCGCGCGGATGGTCCGAGCTAGCCCACCTCGAGGCCAGCCGCCACGTCCTGAAGCAGGCGCACGACGTGGCGGATGCTGGGGCTTGCCGTCATGGTCTTCCGGTACACGATTCCCACCTGGCGCTGCTGCATCGGGTTGACAACGGGAACCGCCACCACTCCAGCGGGGAGCTCGGGCCGGCCGAGCCGCGGCACGAGCGCCACCGCAACACCCTGCTGGACCATGGCGATATGCGTGGAAAAGTCGGGGTCGTAGATGCGGATGTCCGGCACCCGCCCCAGGCCTGCGAGGATCGCCAGCAACGCCTCATTGCAGATGGCACCGGCCGGCGTGCTGATCCAGCGTTCGTCCACCAGGTCGGAGGGCTCGACGGCGGTCCGCCCGGCCAGCGGGTGGGCGGAGTTCAGCAGGACGTCGGCCGTGTCGAGGCAGAGGTCCTCGTGGACCATGTTCTCCGGAATCACCAAGGGCACCGAGTGCCAGTTGTGCACGACGCCGAGATCGGCTTCCCCGGTGGCGACCCTTTGGACGGCCTCGCGCGGGTCCTCGGCCACCACCCGGACTTCAAGCCCCGAGCCGCTAAGCCCCGCGCCGCCATTCCCGGAGCTCCCCGCGGACGAAGCGGCGGCAACAGCCTGATCTGCGCCAAGTTTCCGCAGCATCGGACCCACCAGCCCGCGGCAGGCCGTCGAGAACCCGACGAGCCGAAGCACTCCGCTCGGCTTCGCGGGGTCGGCGAGCAAGGTGGCCTGCAGCTCCTCCAACTCGCCCAGGATCCGGCGTCCGTACTCGGCCAATGCCATGCCGCGGTCGGTCAGCAGTACGCCGCGGCCATGCCGCTCCAGGACGGTGACACCGCTCTGCTTCTCGAGCTTCTTGATCTGCTGGGAGACCGCCGAGGGGCTGAAACCCATGGCTTCCGAGGCAGCCACCACCGAGCCTTGCTGTTCCACTGCTACGAGGGCCCGTAGCGCCGCAATCTCAATCATGAAGCAAACGTACATGATCTGATGCAGAATTCAACGCTGGTGCTTCATCCACTTGACTGTCAGAGTTGAATCGTGAATATCCGACACTCAGCACTCGCCGTCCTTGTCGCCGTCCTTTGGGGCCTGAATTTCGTCGCGATCGACTTTGGCCTACACCCCGCAAGCGGGAACGGCAGCAACGGGGGCGGCGGCACGGCCGACGTGCCGCCGCTGCTGTTCGTGGCCATTCGCTTCGTGCTGGTGGTGTTCCCCTGCATCTTCTTCGTCCGCAAGCCGGACGTCAGCTGGAAGGCGATCGTCGGCGTCGGGCTCTTCATGAGCGCCGGTCAGTTCGGCCTTCTCTACCTCGGCATGGCGCTCGGGATGCCTGCCGGGCTCGCCTCGCTTGTGCTGCAGGCGCAAGTGCTCCTGACAGTGCTGCTGGCGGCCCGGTTCCTCGGGGAGCGGCCGAGCAAGCGCCAACTGACCGGAGTGGTTCTGGGTGTCGCAGGGCTTGCCCTCGTAGCGGTGGGTCGAAGTTTGGTGGCCCCGGTGGTGCCGCTCATGATTGTGCTCGCAGCGGCGTTGTCCTGGGCCGCGGGAAACATCATCGCACGCAAAGCCAAGGCGGCCTCGGGACTGGGTCTGGTGGTCTGGTCCGGGGCCGTGGTCCCCTTGCCCCTCGCGGCCTTGTCGCTCATCGTGGACGGCCCGGCCACCGTCGTCGGGACCCTCACCAACCTTCAGCCGGCGACCATCTTGAGCGCCCTGTACACCGCCATTTTCGCGTCGCTGGTGGGCTATGGCATATGGAACCGGCTGCTTAGCATCTACCCGAGCTCGGCCGTGGTGCCCTTCACGTTGTTGGTCCCGGTGGTGGGAATGACCGCGGCGTGGCTGCTCATCTCAGAGGTCCCGACGACGGCGGAACTGGCCGGCGGCCTCCTCCTGCTGGGCGGCGTGGCGACTGCCGTGCTGCAGCGGCGCGCGAAGCCTGGGGAGCTGGCGGCGCCCGAAGTACGTCAGCGCTTGGGTGCCGGCCTGCGCTGAGCCGGCGATCGCGGAGGAAGGGACCCCGACGTCGGGCGCTTGGCAGGGGTTGCCGGCTTCCTCTGGACCGGGCGCTTCACAGCCCCCGACGCCGGACGGGCCGCCGGCCGCTGGGCGGGCCTGGCGGGTGCCGGGGCAGGCCGCGAAGCAGGCCGGGACGCCGGCCGGCGGGCAACCGGACGGGCCGCGGCCTTCGCACGGCGGGATGGCCATACCGCCCCCACGAACAAGATCAGCAGGGAGCTGCAACCGGCAAGCGCGGCGAGGTAGAAATAGACGTCCGAATCTTTAGTGCTCACTGCGCTGCCGAGGGCGTTCTCGTCCTGGTTGAAGGCGAGGCCCCACATGCGCAGGAACGCGATTCCGAACGCGATGAAGAAGATCGTCGAGATGGCTCCGAGGACCAGCATGAAGTACCTGCGACGGGTGAAAACCTCGGCGACGCACGCCAGGTAGCCGATCGCCAAGACCCCGAGGAAGATGTACATCACCGTTTCGTCAAGGGTGATGGCGAGGAGCACCAGCAAACCAGCGGACACCACGGCAGAGATGATCGCTAGCTTTCCACTGTTCCCCATGTGACGCATGGGATTAATCATCCCTGACGGTGGGCAGCGCCACGCCCCAAGACGCGGCAGTTGCCATACCGTTACCGCAGTACGTAGCCGCGCATGATGGTCATGATTGCTGCTATGCTCTGCTCGCGCGTGCGCTCGGGGTTGTACGTCTGCCGGTCAAGGCCCACCACGAAGATCGCTCCGAACATCGCCGCCTCGAGGCTGCCCCGGGCAATGCCCGTATCCACGGTGTACGTGGTGGCGACCTTTTCGATGGCTGAGCCAATCACGGCCAGCAACTCGCTGCGGAGTTCGACGAAGAGCTTGCCCCATTCGCTCGGCGTCCGCCAGTTTTCGCTGATCCAGAGCCGAGCGAAGGACGGGTAGTCGTCCATGAAGTCCATGGCTTGCCCGAGCATGGCCTCCATCGCCTCGAGCGGATCGGCGTGCAGGCCTTCAATCGTCTGGAGCCGGCCGAGCATGATGTCGACGCCGTGGCGCAGCAACTGGGCGATCAGATCGGACTTGCTGCCGAAATTGTAGTAGACCGTTCCCTTGGACACTCCGGCTGCGGCCGCGATCTCGTCCACCGTGACGCCCGCTGCGCCGCGCTCGCCGATCAGCTCCATGGAAGCGTCGAAGAGGCGCTGCTTAGTCGCGTTCGTGCGGGCCGGGCGGAGCTTCTTCTCCGGGAGCCCCGAGACGTCGGGCTCTTGCATGCTCATACCGCGATCTCCGGCTTCAGGGTCTTGAGGGTCCAGAACTTGTGCTTACGGACAGCCAGCGTGGAAAGAGCGGCTCCCAGCACAGTGTAGCCAAGCAGTCCCAGGACAATCGGCCAGATCATAGACAAGTCGCCGCCGTAGATCAAGTGCCGCATGCCGGTCACCACGTAGCCCATTGGCATGATCTCGTGCACCACGTGCAGCGGCATGGGGGTGGTTTGCCACGGGAACGTTCCGCCGGAAGACACCAACTGCAGGACCAGCAGGATCAACACCACGAACTTTCCGGGAGTCCCCAGCAAAGCCACGATGCCCTGTATCAGGGCCGTGAACGCCATGACCGCGGCCAGCATGAACAACCACATCCAGACCGGGTGCGCCGCGTTGAGGCCCAGCCCCAGGTCCACCACGAGGGTGAGGATGCTTGCTTGCAGCACGGACACCACGAAGAACGGCAGCCAGCCGCCGACGGCGATTTTCCACGACGGAGCGTTCGAGGCCAAGGCCCGCTGCGTGATGGGACGCATCGCCTGGACCAGCATGAACACGCCGATCCAAAGGGACAGCGTCAGGAAGAACGGGGCCAGGCCCGCACCGTAGGACCCTGCCTTGGCCTGCGAGACGTTGTTGACCGCCACAGGATCCGCGATCACTTTGGACACCTCGCTCTTTTGGGCGTCGTTCGGGTTCGGGACCTTGCCTGCGCCCTTCGCCAACTCGCTCGCCAAGGTGCGGGATCCGTCCGCGGCCGTCGCGGCACCGCTCGCAAGCTGCGCCGCGCCGTCGTCGAGCTTTGCCGCACCGTCCGCGAGGGCCGCCGTGCCGTTGACGGCAGACTGTTCGCCCGCGGCCAGCGTCGCGGCGCCGGAGCTGAGCTGGTCCGCGCCTGCCGAGGCCTGGCCGATAGCGCCCGTCAACGCCGGCGTGGCACCGGCAAGTTTGGCGGCGCCCGCACTGACCGCGGCCGATCCGTCGGAAAGCTGCTGGATCTGGCCGGCATCCGCCGAGATCTTGGCTTTGGCGTCGGTGACCGGACCGGAAGCAGCGGCGGTGTCGAAGTCTGCCAGGATCTTGGTCGCCTGGTCCTGCGTGATGACCCCGGCGGACACGAGCCGAGCGTTGGAGGCCACAACGCGGTCCCGCGCCCCGGCGTCGAAAGCTGAGAGCTGCCCGACGACGTCCTGGACTCTCGCGTTCAACTGCGCGTTTCCGGCGGCTACTTGGGCGGCGCCGTCGGCGAGCTTCTGTGAGTCGGCCGGAAGGGATGCGGTCTTGTTCTTCAGTTCGGTGAGCCCTGCGCTGAGCTGCCCGGCGCCGCCGTTCAGCTGATTGGCGCCGTCGCGCAGCTTATTTTGGCCCGCCAGTAGCTCGGACGCGCCGCTGCTGAGCTTGCTCGTGCCGTTGTGGAGGGTGGCCGCGCCGTCGCTGAGCTTTCCGACGCCATCGGCGAGCTGGGAGGCGCCGTCGGACGCCTTGACGATGGAGGCGTGGATCGTGCCGAAGCCCGTGAGGAGTTGGTTGGCGGTTTCCTCGCCCACTTCCTTGGCTACGGTGGAGTGCACCGCGGTGGTGAGTTTGTCGACGATGGTGCTGAGGAGATAGTTGTTCGCGTCGTTGGTGGTGACGTTGAGCATCGCCTGGTTGGCGGCGTCGAAGCTGCCCGGCGAGACCAGGTTGGCGGAAAAGTCCTTCGGGATCTTCAGGGCGAAGGCGTATTTGCCGGATTCCACGCCGGCGTCGGCTTCGGCCGTGGTGGTCACGCGCTGCCAGTTGAAGACGTGGCTCTGCACGAGGCTGTCGGCAACCTTCTGGCCCGCCTGCAGTTCGGGGCCGTTGGCCGGCTGGGCTCCCGCGTCTTCGACGACCAAGGCGGCGTCAATCTGGTTGAGATTGCCGTAAGGGTCCCAGTTCGCGTAAAGGTACACGGCTCCGTAGAGCAGGGGCACCATGGTCAGGGCGAGGATGGTCAGCTTAGGCAGGAGCCCGCCGGTCATGCGCTTGAGTTCGGAGCGGGCCAGCCGCAGAACAGTCACTTTGCGGTCCTTTGCAGGGTTTCGAGTATTTCTTCGGGATCTTCTTGCGCGTCGTCGAGGAGCTCGGCGGGTTCGGCTGGTGCCGTGTGCGTGATCGAGTTGCCGATCACTGCGGCCGGGCCGTCCCAGTTGTCCGGGAGGGCGGAAACGACCGCGACGACGGCGAGCGGCCGCCCGGCGTCGTACGCCAACTGCTCAAGCCGGGGGAGCCAGTCCGCGGTGTTTGCGCTGTGCCGGTCCGGGGAGTCGAGCACCAGGAGGTCAAGGGCAGGGTCCGCAAGGGCCAGGGCAGTCAGCAGCTCGAGGCGTCGGTCCGCAGGGAGCTGCTCAATCCACAGCCCTGCGATGTCCTCGAAACGGTTGACCTTGAGCCACGGCTTGCTGAGCAGGGCGCCACGGTAGCGGCGGGGGATGAGGGAGAGGTCTTCGGTGACGAGGTCGCGGACGCTCAAATGCTGCTCCGGCTCGTTGACGCCGGGAGCGTCAATGAGGGCGCTCGCTGCCCGGACCTTTTTGGTCTCCGCCGAGTTGTCCCAGCTTAGGAGGCCTTTGCTGGGTTTCATCCGGCCGCTCAGCGCAAGCGCCAATGCCGTGCGCTGGTCCTGACCGTCGCCGCTGACCAAGAGGAGTTCCCCGCGCCTGGCTTCGAGGGAAGTGGGAGGCAGGAGATCGTCCCGGCGGCCGTCGATCTGGAGTTGCTGTGCAGACAGCACAATTGGACCTTTCGCAGAACCTGTTATCTGCTCCAATCGTAACTGAACTGACCAGTCAGTTCAAATAGACCTCTATCACAGTCCGTACTTCTCCAACAGGCGCAGCCACACCTCGCTGATAGTGGGGAACGACGGCACAGCATGCCACAGCCGATCCAACGGCACTTCGCCCACAATCGCGATGGTGGCGCCGTGCAAAAGCTCGGCCACTCCGGGCCCGGCAAACGTCGCGCCCAGCAGCACCTTCCGGTCCTCGTCCACCACCAGTTGTGCCCAGCCTTGGTAATTCTCCGAATGCAGTTGTGAGCCGGACACGTTGATGGGGAGCTCCACCGAGCTTGCGTTGATGCCCTTCTGCAACGCCTGCTTGAGGCTCGGGCCCACGGATGCCACCTCCGGATCCGTGAAGACCACGCTGGGGATTGCGTATTCGTCGGCCGTCTTCGCGAGGGCGCTCCAGGGCTTAGGGTCGCCGTGGAGGGTTCCTTTGGCGCGGGCCACGATGGCGTCGCCGGTTGCCCGGGCCTCGTACTTGCCCTGATGGGTGAGGAAGACCGATCCCGCAGCATCGCCGGCCGCGTAAAGCCACAGCCCGCTGGTGCCGTCGCTCGCGGCACCCTCAACCAAGCCGCTCGAGTCCGTGGTGAGTCGCAAAGGCTTGCCCTCCTCGGCGTCGAGCCCTACGTTCTCGAGTCCCAAATTGTCCAGGGCCGGCCGCCGACCAGTCGCCACCAGCAACTGGTCGGAGTTCAAGACCGTCCCGTCGCCGAGTGTGACGCTGAAGGAATGGTCCGCGTTATGTTCGACCCGCGTCGTGTCTGTCCCGAGACGGAGATCGACGCCGTCGGCCCTAAGTCCCGCAGCAACCAGCTCGGCGGCTTCTTCAGGGAACGCGCTCAGCAGCCGGCCTCGGGCAACGATCGAAACCGACGAGCCCAACCGGGCGAAAGCTTGGGCAAGTTCGACACTGGCGACACCGCCGCCTAGCACGATGAACCGTTTGGGGATTTGCCGCACCGAGGTGGCGCCGCGGGTTGTCCAGTAGGGGACGTTGCGCAAGCCGTCGATTTTCGGGATGAGCGGTGTGGATCCGGTGGCCACCACCACGGCGTGATGGGCCTTGAGCGAGTAGCTGGTGCCGTCCTTGCCATCCACCTGGACTTCGCGGGGGCCAGTGATGCGTGCCCGGCCCCGGATGAGTTCGATGCCGGTGTCCACGAGCCACTTGACCGCGCCGTCGTCCTGCCATTTGTTGGTGAAGTAGTCGCGGTACTCCAGGACCGGTGCGGGATCCAGGACCTTCGTGACGGCGTCCGATGCTCCGGGCACTGATTGTGCTGTGTGCAGCGCGGTTCCAGGCCGAAGGAGCGCTTTGGACGGTATGCAGGCCCAATAGGAGCACTCCCCTCCGACGAGCTCAGCCTCCACAATTGCGCAAGTGAGGCCGCCCCGGACCACCCGGTCTGCAACGTTTTCACCCACCGCCCCGGCGCCGATCACGATGACATCGAATTCCCGGATATTCTCCTCAGCCATGGGAGAAGCCTACGCCCGGACCCAGACCGGGATCAGGGACCCGGCGACGGATTCTGCTCGATCAGGACTCCAACGCGTCCTTGAACCAGCCCGTGATGCTCGCCGGATGGGTGATGGCGGTGCCGACGACGACGGCGAACGCCCCGGCGTCGAGGGCCTGGCGGGCTTGTTCGGGGGTGTGGATGCGGCCCTCGGCGATGAGCGGCTTGGCCAGTCCTGCGCCGGCGATCTCCGCGAGAAGCTCAAGATCGGGGCCGACTGTCTTGGTACGCTCGCCGGTGTACCCGGCCAGCGTGGTGCCGATCAGGTCAGCACCGGCTTCGACGGCGGCCATCGCATCAGCGTAGGAACCGCAGTCAGCCATGGCCAAGGCATGCGATTCAGCGTGGATTCCATCAACGGTTTGCTTGAGGCTCAAGCCATCGGGACGCGGGCGTCGGGTGCCGTCGATGGCCACGACGTGTGCGCCGGCATTCGCGACGGCGAGGGCGTGCCGGAGCGTGGGGGTGATGAACACCCCGTCGTGCCCGTCCTTCCATAGCCCGATCACCGGGACCTCCACCGCCGCACGGGTGAACTGGACGTCGGCGATGCCCTGGACCCGGACTGCGGCGGCACCACCGATAACCGCCGACGCCGCCACTTGGCCGGTCGTCCGGGGATCGCGCATTGGCTCGCCGGGGTAGGCCTGGCAGGACACGATCAACTGCGAGCGGAGGGCTTCGAGGGCATCGGGGGTCAGGATCATGGGGTGTCTCCTTGCGAGGTGTTCGGGTGTGCGGGTGTGCGGGTGTGCGGGTGTTCGGGTGTCAGTTCAGGACGAGTTTGGCCGCGCCCACAATGGCCGCGGTATTGCCCAGCGCAGCGCGAAGCACGGGAATGTCAGCAAGGGGGCCCATGAGCTCCTTGCGCAGGGCGCGTTCCATGGGTTTCCACCAGAAATCTCCCGCATCTGCGAGACCGCCGGAAACCACTACCGTTTCCGGGTCGAGGATGTTGACGAGGCCGCCGATCGCCTGCCCGGCGGCACCTGCACCCGCGCCGATGGCTTTGATGGCGGCAGCACTGTCAGCCGCGGCGGTACTATCGCCGTCGCGAGCCACGGCAAACACGGCACGCGTGTCCGCGACCTCGGAGGAACCGCCGAAACGGATGAACGACTCATGGATGGCCGGCCCCGACGCGATCGCCTCGACGTGGCCCGAGCCGCCGCACACGCACGGGAGGGCCTTCCCCTCGTGATAGGCGTACGGCGAAGCAAAATGCCCCACGTGCCCACCCACATAGTGGTGCCCCAAAACAGGAGAACCGTCCAGCACGAAGCTGCCGCCCACGCCCGTCCCGAAGGCCACCATGAGCGAACTCGAAGACCCCGCAGCCGCCCCACGCCACGCCTCACCAAGAGCATGAGCATGCACATCGTTGACTGCACTGACCGACCCCCGCGGCAAGCCAAGGAGTTGCGCCAGCCCAGCCGTCAACCTGGTCCCGGCCCACCCCAGGATCGCATCAGTCGCCGAAACCACCTCACCATTCACGGCATCGATGACCCCGGCCGAACCCACGCCAACACGCCCGACGTCGATTCCCTCCCCCGCCGCCCGCCGCATGAGCCGCCCCACGAGCGCCGCAGTCGCCCGCAAAATAGCGTCGCCTCCACTCCGATTCAGCGTAGGAATCTGCTCCGAAAACAACACCTCCCCATCGGCCCCCACAACCCCCGCGGCAGTCTTCGTCCCCCCAAGATCAACCCCGACCACGTACATCATGTTTGTCCTCCGGATCGTTCGGTTGCTGTTGCTGCGGTTGCTGTGTGGTCAGGTTAGCCGTCGTCGCGGCGGCGTTACGCTGCGCTCTGTCTATGGTCAGGTTAGCTGTGGCCGGGACAGCGCGGACCCATCATTTCGCCGGCGCTTAGACACCTCCCGACGCCGTTCTCCGGTCGCTGGGCGACCTACGAACGGTTCTGGTCGGCGATGCGCGCCTACACGAAACAATGCGCCCGCGCTTTGCGCTGTCGACTCGCCGATCGGGACCTTGTCGCTCACTGTCGCCTCCGGCGGCACGGTGCGGATCTCGGCCCGCCGCAAAGGTTCCGCGATCGCCCGAGTGCCGGAGGGACGGTTTTGTGTAGTCCCGCATCGCCGACCAGAGCATTGCGGAAGTCGCTCAGCGACTGTAGCAGTGCGTCGGGAGGTGTCTAAGGGACGGCAAAACTGGACCTGCGGCACGACCCGACCACGGGAACAAGCGCGGATGAGCTGACGGCAATCCACGAAAGTGACGGCAACCCGCTCAGATGAGCGCAGATCCGAAGCCCAGGCGAGTCGGCGCCGCCCTCTTAGAGCAGGCCGTTGCGTTCGAGGATTGTGCGGATTGCGGAGGTTTCTTCGGCGTTCAGGGAGAGCATCGGGGCGCTCATCGTGTTGGACTCGATGATGCCCATGATTTGGAGGGCCGTCTTGAAGGCACCCAGTCCTGCTGCGCCGCCGGAGACGCGGCCATTGGGGGTGTAGACGATCTCGAAGACGTCCGCCAGGCGGTCCTGTTCGGCTACGGCTGCCGTCCAGTCTCCGGCTTGGGTAGCGTCGAACAGGCGGCGGTAACCGGCGGGGTCGACGTTGCCGAGGCCGGGGACTACGCCTTGGGCGCCGGCGAGGAGGGCGCCATCCACTACTATTTCGTGGCCCGTGAAGATGTCGAAGTTGGGGATGTCCTTGGCTGCGAGGACGAGTTGGCGGAAGGAGACGTCGTCGCCGGAGGAGTCCTTGACGCCCGCGATGACGCCGTCGCGGCCCAGACGGACCAGGAGGTCTGTGGGCAGCTTGAAGTGGGTGCGGACAGGGACGTCGTAGGCGAAGATCGGCTTGTCGACCGCAGCGTGGATGCTGCGGAAGTGGGTTTCGGTCTCCTGGGCGTTGCCGATGGCGTAGTACATGGAGGTGACCACGATTGCGTCGGCTCCGAGGTCGATCACCTTCTTGGCTTCTTCGATCACGCGGTTGGTGGTTTGTTCGTTGGCGCCCACGATCAAGGGCACGGCACCGGCATTCGCGTCGGCGATAGTCGAGACGACGAGTTCGCGCTCCTCGTTGGTCATGTAAGGGACCTCGCCTGAGGAGCCCAACACGAACAGGCCGGACACGCCGCCGTCGAGCAGGTGCTTGGTGACGTTCTTCAGGGACGCGGTGTCAACGCGGCCGTCAGCGTGGCGGGGGGTGATGACCGGGGGAATGACGCCCTGGAACTGAGTAGACACAGAAATCTCCGTTGTTTGGATCTGAAAGGGAAAAACTTAGGTGTGGAGCAGGCTTGGTGCGGCCCCGAGCAGCTTCTTGGTGTAGTCGTTGCTCGGGTTGTCGAAGACCTGTGCGGCCGGCCCTTCCTCGACGATCTCTCCGAAGTACATGACGCAGATGCGGTCGGAGACGTAGCGGACGGTCTGGATGTCGTGCGAAATGAACACCATGCCGAGGTTCAGCTGGGTTTTCAGGTCGGACAGCAGGTTCAGGACCTGGGCGCGGACGGAAACGTCGAGGGCCGACGTCGGCTCGTCCGCCACGATGATGTCCGGGTCCAGGGCGAGGGCGCGGGCGATGGCCACGCGCTGGCGCTGGCCGCCGGAAACCTGCGACGGCGTGACCTCGGCAGCCGATTGCGGCAAACCGACGAGGGCCAGCAGTTCCTTGACCTTGGCCGAGCGGGACGCGGTGTTGCCGATGCCGTGCACCTGCAGGGGATCGGTGAGGATGTCCTGGATGGTCATGCGCGGATTAAGTGCCGTGGCAGGGTCCTGGAAGACCACTGATACGGCGCGTCCGAATTCCTTGCGCATCCGGGCGTTGCGTTTGATGGCCGGCTTGCCGTGGAACAGGACCTGGCCCGACGTCGGGGCCTGCAGCCCCACGAGCACCGACGCGAGGGTGGACTTGCCACAGCCGGACTCGCCGACGATGCCCACCGTTTCGCCGCGGCTGATGCTGAAGTCCACGCCGTTGACGGCTTTGACGATGTTGGGCCGGAAGAGGCCGCCGGTGCGGGCCCGGTGGTGGACCTTGACGTTTTTGAGCTCGATGACCGGCTTGCCGGTTGAAACACTCACTTTGCGTCCTCCTTGAGGTGGCTGGCCCAGTAGTGATCGCGGTCTGCTCCGCCGCCCGCGGGTTCAACAACGGCGAGGAC
This sequence comes from Arthrobacter gyeryongensis, assembly GCF_039543785.1. Lineage (NCBI taxonomy): Bacteria > Bacillati > Actinomycetota > Actinomycetes > Micrococcales > Micrococcaceae > Arthrobacter > Arthrobacter gyeryongensis. Next base: position 69,780 of record NZ_BAABKK010000026.1, on the reverse strand, counting down.
CAATTGCTGGTTGGGGTCGGCGTCGGGCCTCAACGAACGTGCCGCAAAGCGGTCGCCTGGAGCGAAATCGCGCGGCGACGGAACGGTGCCGGGGATCTGGTGGAGGCGGACGGCGTCGGCCTCGATCGAAAGGACGGCGCCCAACAGGCCGCGTGTGTATTCGTGCCGCGGGTTCTGCAGGAGCTCCGAAGCCTGCGCGGATTCCACCACCTGGCCGGCGTACATGACCGTGATGCGGTGCGCGAGGGAGGCAACGAGGGCGAGGTCGTGGCTGACGAAGACCATGGCGAAACCGAGCTGTTCGCGCAGTTCATTGAGCAGCTCCACTACCTGCTTCTGGACGGTGACGTCCAAGGCGGTGGTGGGTTCGTCGGCCACCACGATCTTCGGCGAGCGGGAAAGAGCCATGGCAATCAGCACGCGCTGGCGTTGGCCGCCCGAGAGCTCATGCGGGTAGCTGGCAAGCGTGCGGACGGGATCCAGCTTGACCATTTCCAGCAACTCGGCAGGGGTCTTGCGGCCACCGCGCTTGGTCAGCTGGGTCATCTGCTCCTTGATCTTCATGGACGGGTTGAGCGAGCTCAACGCATCCTGGTAGACCATGGCGATCTGTTCGCCGCGCAGGCCCTGGTAGGCCTTGGGGTTGCTGTGCTTGGATCCGGAATCCAGGAGTTCCTTGCCATCGAAGGTGATGGAGCCGGTGATCTCGGCGGTCTTGGGCAGGAGGCCCATGATGGCCAGGGAGGTGATGGACTTGCCGCAACCGGACTCACCCACCAAGCCCATGGTTTCCCCTTCACGGACGGTGAAGGAGACGTTGTCCACGATCGCGGTTTCGCCGAAGCGGCCGGGGAAACGGATGGAGAGGTTCTTGACCTCCAGCACGTTCCGGGCGCCGGCCGGGACCTGGGGGAGCCGGTCGGTACGCTTGGCCTCGATGGAAGCCAGGAGTTCGAGTTCCTTATCGAGGAGGGCATGCGGATTCGTCAACGCAATCCGCGGATCGTTCAGGACCGACGCCGCATAGTCCTCGTCGGAAAGCGGATCGCCGTTGGCGGCGCGTACGCCGTCGAGTTCGTGCTGTTCCACGACAGATGGCTGGGCCACCGACGTCGCGATCTCGGTATCGACTGCTGCACCCGCTACGGCAGCGCCGGCAAAAGCGGCGGCAGCACCGTCATCGTCTTTCACCACCGGGGCCTTGCGCAGCTTCGGGTTCACCATGGCGTCAGTGAGGCCCTCGGCCAGGATGTTCAGCGCGAGCACGGTGAGCAGGATCGTGAGGCCGGCGAAGGTCGTAGCCCACCAGCCGCCCGACAGGACCAGGTTGCGGCCGTAGGAGATCACGTTGCCCCACGACGGCGCGGGATCCTGGACACCGGCGCCGAGGAAGGACAGCGATGCTTCGAGGATGATGGCATCGGCAACCATGACCGTGGCGAAAACCAGCACTGGGGCCGCGGTGTTGCGGACAATGTGCTTGAGCAGGATGTAGGCGCGGCCGGCACCCATCACGCGTTCGGCGCGAACGTAGTCCTCACCGTATTGGGAGAGCACATTGGCACGGACCACGCGGGCGAGCTGCGGGGTGTAGATGATGGCAATCGCAACGATGATGGTGGGCACCGAGTTGCCGAACGCGGCCAGGAGTACGGCTGCAAGGGCGATGCCCGGGAACGCCATGAGGATGTCCATGAGGCGCATGACGATCTCGTTGACGGCCTTGCTGGACGTCGCGGCGAGCGAGCCAAGCACCGCGCCGACGACGATCGCAAGGGCCACTGCGCCAAGGCCGATCATGAGGGAGGACTGCGAGCCGTAAAGGAGCCGGGAGAAGACGTCGCGGCCCAGCCGGTCGGTGCCGAAGAAGTGGTCGCCGTCCGGAGCTTGTGCCGGGATGAACGTCTCCAGGGGGTCATGTGGCGCGATGGCCGGGGCGAAGATGGCTGCCGAAGCGATAACCACGAGGAACAACAGGGCAAAACGCGAACCCCACGGGAGGGACTTGAAGCGGACGCCCGGGGCGCTGAGCCGTTCAGCAAGTTTGCTGCGCATGGCTATACCGTCCTGATTCGGGGGTTGATGAGCAGGTACAGGAGGTCCACCACGATGTTCACCAGCACGAAGGTGACCGAGATGGTGAGGACCACGCCCTGGACCAAGTTGACGTCCAGGTTGGTGATGCCGTTGAGGATCAGCTGGCCCATGCCTGGAAGGGCGAAGATCATTTCAATCACGACGGCGCCGCCCAGGAGGTAGCCGATCCTGAGTCCCAGCACGGTCACCGGAGTCACGAGCGCATTGCGCAGGACGTTCCGGGAAACCACCTCGCGGTAGGGGACTCCGTTGCCGATGGCTGTGCGGACGTAGTCACGGTCGAGTTCCTCCACCATGGACGTGCGGACCACGCGGATCAGGGAAGCGGAGACCGGAATGCCGAGCGCGAGGGCCGGGAGCGCCATCGAGTTGAGCCAACCGCCGAAGCCGGACTCCGGCGTCGCGATCCCGCCCGAGGGAAACAGCGGGTTGTCACCCAGCGCGAACCACTGGATGAGCAGGATGCCAAGCCAGAAGGACGGGGTGGCGATGGCCGCGATTGAGAAGATCCGGACCAGCTGGTCCTGCCATTTGTCGCGGTAAAGAGCGCCGATGATGCCGAAAACCAAGGACAGCACGACGGCGATGATCACGCCGAGGAAGGTCAGCTGGAGGGTCAGCGGGAAGGCTGAGGCGATCATGCTTGCCACCGACTTGGACGGCGGAGTGGTCACGCCGAGATCGAGCTGCAGGAGCCTGCCCAGGAAGCGGAAGTATTGGACGAACAGGGGATCGTTCAGGCCGTTGTCCTGGCGGTACTGCTGTTTGGCTGCCTCGCTGGCGCCTTCGCCGAGGGCCGTGCTGGCCTGGTCGCCCGGGGCTGCTTGAAGGACGAGGAAGACCAGCAGTGTGATGCCCAGGATCATCAAGGGCAGTGCTGCGAGTCTGCGTCCAAGCAGGCGCAATATCATGACCAATTTGTTCTCCGGTTGCTTTGGTGCGGGGGCTGCGTGGCGGTCCCGCGGGGTAGGCCCAACTAGCTCGCAGTAAGTGTCGTTTTGAGCCGTCTAAACGACAACAAATGCGAGCTAGTTGGGCGTGTGTACTGCTGGCTAGGAGGTGCGGCCGACGCCGATGAAGGACAGTCCCGTGGTGGGCAGCGGCTTGAAGCCTGAGAGTTTCTTTTCGTCCCATGCACTGGGGAGCTGGCGGTGGAACAGCGGGTACAGCGGGACTTCGTCGGAGACGAGGTCCACGATCTGGCCGGTGATCTTCTTCGCGTCGGCGGCTGCGGCCTGCGAGCCCTTGTCCATCAGGCCCTGGAGGGTGGCGCTTTCCGGAGTGGTCCAGTAGGCGCGCTTGGCCATCCAGGTGGCGCCGGAGTAGAACCAGCTCAAGAGCAAGTCTGCGTCGTTGCCGAAAACGGAGGGGTCGCCCGGGGCCGCAACCACGGAGAAGTCGGCCTTGCCAACCCTGTCTGAGTACAAGGCGCCGGACTGCAGGTTCTTTGCGGTGACCTTGACGCCCGGGATCTTGTTCCAGGATTCAAGCATCAGCGGGGCAACGTCCTTGACCCAGGCGGTATCGGTCGTGAGCAGCTCGAATTCGAGGTTGCTCAAGCCGGCCTGCTTGAGGAGGTCCGCGGCCTTCTGGGGATCGTAGCCGTAGACGTTCTTGGCCTTGACGTAGTCCGGGTGGCCCTCTTGGAAGTACGACGACGCAGCCTTGGCATTGCCGAACAAGGCCTTCTTGATGATGGCGTCCTTGTCCAGTCCATAGTGGAGTGCCTGGCGGACCAGCTTGTTGTCGAACGGGGCCTTGGCGCAGTTGAACATGAGGAACAGCATGCCGAAGGACTGCACGGACTCAACGCGGGTCTTGGACTTGAGCCCGTCCATGTCCAGGTAGGGGACGTCTTCGATTGCCTGGACACGGCCCGACTGCACTGCGGTGACACGGGCTGCCGCGTCCGAGAGCAGCAGCCACGTCATGCCCTTGGCGAGTGCCGGCTTGGGGCCGTTGTAGTCGGCGAATGCTTCGAAGACGATCTTGTCGTCCTTGACTGCCGAGATCAGCTTGTAGGGGCCGGAGCCGACGGGCTTGGCGTCGAATCCCTTCTGATCGGCGGAGGCCAGCGCCTTCGGAACTACCTTCACCACGGAGATTCGCGGTCCGAAGCCCGGGAAGGGGTATTTCAGCGAGAACTCGACCGTCTTGGCATCGAGGGCCTTGACGTCCTTGATGAATGGAATGAACTGGGAGAACAAGGACTTGTTGGCCGGGTCCATCACGCGGGTGAAGGAGTAGACAACATCGTCGGTGGTGACAGGGGTGCCGTTATGGAACTTGGCACCGTCGCGGATGGTCACCTGGTATGTGGTGTCGTTGACCTTCTTGGGGTCGCTCGCCGCAAGCGCGTTGTAGGGCTCGCGGGTGGCGGGGTGGAGTTCCACGAGGCCTTCGAAGACGTGCAGGTTGGCGGCCTGCGGCGTGGCGCCGGAGGACGTCATCGGGTCGAAACCCGTGGACAGGGCATAGGAGATGCCTGCCTCGATGGTGAGGTCCTTGTTGACGGTCGCAGTGTTGTTTGCTGCGCCCGTGGTGGTGGAGGCAGGACCGCCACATGCGGACAGGCTGGCCGTGAACGCTGCCGCGGCTCCAATCGCCCCGGACAGCTTGAGGAAGTTGCGTCGGCTGGCGTCGCTGACCAGCGGCAGGTTGTTAATCGTGTTGCTCATAAGATGCCTCACCATTCAAGTTTTCTGGTTATCGGATGTAGGACATCCGATGCTCGTAAAGAAACTGTAAGGGTGGTCACATGAAGTCGTCAAGCGAGATCTGGATCACTAGCGACCCGGGGAGCGGCCGCGAGGCTCCCGGTGGGGTGCTCCCGACGGGCGCTGCGCCAGGGTTCACCTTGCGAAGTTCAGCCTGGGGCTCGTTGAAAAATAAAGGCGAACATCTATCAAGGAGATGGGACATCCGATATTGTATGTTGCGAAGCACTATATCCACGGTGGGCGCTAGGCTCACCTCAACATTAACACTGCACTGATTCCTTGTCCCCGGTCCCGAAAGGATCCGGGCCGGGGATGGGTACTTTTGCAAGGAGAGCCATGACCACTTCCGGTGTCGTTCCGCAGGCGCGGTTCAGCGCACAGGCCCGGCTCAGGGCCCTTCAGTCGGACATTATGGAATTGATCCTCGAACGCGAGCTCGAGGCGGGCGATCCATTGCCCACGGAAAATGAACTCTCCGTGGCCCTGGGGGTGGGGCGCAACACCCTGCGCGAATCCCTGAAAGTGCTGCAGGCGCTGGGCGTCATCGAGATCCGCCATGGCTTCGGAATGTTCGTCGCCCCGAGCAACTTTGAGGCGCTCGCCGACGGACTGACGTTCCGGGGCCGCTTGTCGCTGCGGCACCAGGGGCTCGAGGCGCTGCAACTCGTGGACGTGCGCCAGGCCCTCGAATCGGGGCTGATCGGATCCTCTATGGACGTGATGGCCGCCGAGCAGCTGGCCCTGATCGAAGAGGCCGTCAAGCAGATGGAGGAGCTCGCAGCCTCCGGCGAGAACTTCGTAGCCGCCGACGCCGAGTTCCACCGCCGGCTGTTTGAACCCTTGAACAACGAGCTCCTCATCAACCTGATGGGCGTTTTCTGGAAGGTCTACCGGAAGATCCACGTGGAGATCGGCTCCGACAACGAAGATCTTGTAGCCACCGCTGCCATGCACCGAAGCATCTACACCGCCGTCGCTACCGGGGACAAGACCGCGGCCGCCGAATTGCTCAACCGTCACTTCGACGGAATCCGCCGCCGCATCAGCGAGGCCGTCGCAGTCTAAGGCCTGGCACCCAAGCCCGAGGGCCGCCGTCGTACTTTTTCATGAAGTACGACGGCGGCCCTTGCCTATGCGCGTGTGTCTCGCTGGAGGGCTGCCCTTCCTGACCTTCTTTGGTTTGAGAAAGCGCTTGCGACACGGCGAGTCTCGTCATTTGGTGGCCGCGGCGCGGCAAAGAGGGTCAGGAAGGCGCGAGCAACGCCGAGCAAGCCAGGGAGGACGCTGCGGCAAACCAAACCCGGGCCGGGAATTTAACAATTTAACGAAAAAAGACCCGCACCGGCCCGGTGCGGGTCTTCATTTGTGCGCCCAGAGGGATTCGAACCCCCGGCCTTCTGTTCCGTAGACAGACGCTCTATCCAGCTGAGCTATGGGCGCATCTTGGTGATTCTCGGGAGTTTCAAACTCGCTCCCCCCTCGAACCTCAATAAACTTTACGCGAGATCCCTGTTGGTGCCAAATCGATGCGGTGTAATCTGCCTAACTAGACCGGTCTATGTGACCTTAGTCACTAAATTTAGCGTATCCGTGACGCGGATCCTTGATTTTTAGGGGTTTTGCTCCGAAATGGTCAAGAGATCCCACGTCCGAACCCAGATTGGTCTACTCCGCGACCCCTAGCATTTAGGACACACCACTGAACCCGAGGAAGGGAACCACGATGGGCGATCTGGCGCGACTGCCGTTGCTTGAGAAGGCACCTACTACGCATGCACGCCTGTTGGCCTGGGTGGAGGAAGTAGCCGAGCTGACACAGCCGGACCGCATCCACTGGGTTGACGGCAGCGAAGCTGAAAACAAGAAGCTGACCGACGAACTTGTCGCGGCCGGCACCCTGAAGAGGCTGAACCAAGAACTCTTCCCCAATTCATTTGCTGCATTCTCTGATCCCGCGGACGTAGCCCGTGTCGAAGAGCAGACCTTCATCTGCTCCGAGAAGGAGCATGACGCAGGCTTCACCAACAACTGGATGGCTCCGGCCGAGATGAAGCAGAAGCTGCGCGGGCTATTCGCCGGCTCCATGCGCGGCCGCACCATGTACGTCATTCCGTTCGTCATGGGCCACCTGGATGCCGAAGATCCGAAGTTCGGCGTCGAGATCACCGACTCGGCCTACGTTGTTGCCTCGATGCGCATCATGGCGCGCATCGGCACCGACGTCCTTGAGCGCATTACGCAGACCGACGCTTTCTTCGTCCCTGCGCTGCACTCCCTAGGCGCTCCGTTGGAAGCCGGTCAGGCCGACGTCGCATGGCCTTGCAACCCCGACAAGTGGATCGTGCACTTCCCGGAAGAGCGCTCCATTTGGTCCTTCGGCTCCGGCTACGGCGGCAACGCCCTCCTCGGCAAGAAGTGCTACGCCCTGCGCATCGCATCCGTCATGGCCCGCGACGAAGGCTGGCTGGCCGAGCACATGCTCATCCTGAAGCTGACTTCGCCTGAGCAGAAGACCTACTACATTTCTGCGGCGTTCCCCTCCGCTTGCGGCAAGACCAACCTCGCGCTGCTCGACCCCACCATCAAGGGCTGGAAGGTCGAGACCCTAGGGGACGACATCACCTGGATGCGCTTCGGCAAGGAGGGCGAGCTCCGCGCCGTCAACCCCGAGGCCGGCCTGTTCGGCGTCGCTCCCGGCACCGGTTGGGGCACCAACCCTAACGCCATGCGTGCCATCGCCAAGGGCAACAGCATCTTCACCAACGTCGCGATGACCGACGACGGCGGCGTGTGGTGGGAGGGCATGACGAAGGAAACTCCGGCGCACCTGACTGACTGGCAGGGCAACTCCTGGACCCCCGACTCCGACAAGCCGGCGGCACACCCGAACTCCCGCTTCTGCACTCCGATCGACCAGATCGACATGCTCGCCGAGGAATACTTCAGCCCCGACGGCGTGGAGCTCTCCGCGATCCTCTTCGGCGGCCGCCGCAAGACCACTATCCCGCTGGTCACCGAGGCCCGAGACTGGTCCAACGGCATTTTCATGGGTTCCACGCTGTCCTCCGAGACGACCGCTGCTGCGGCCGGCGCCGTTGGCGTTGTGCGTCGTGATCCCATGGCCATGCTGCCGTTCATCGGCTACGACGCAGGCGACTACCTGAACCACTGGGTCAACCTGTCTGCCAAGGCTAATCCGGAGCGACTGCCCAAGATCTTCCTGGTCAACTGGTTCCGCCGCACTGCCGAGGGTGGCTTCGCCTGGCCCGGCTTCGGTGACAACGCCCGCGTCCTCAAATGGGCCATCGAGCGCCTTGAAGGCAAGGCCGACGCCGTCGAGACTCCCATCGGCTTCGTGCCGACCGGCGAGTCCATCGATCTCGAAGGCCTGGACATGACCCCCGCCGAGGTGGAAGCCGCAGTGCGCGTCGACGCCTCCGAGTGGAAGACCGAACTGGCATCGATCGAAGAATGGTACGCAAAGTTCGGCGGTTCCCTGCCGGCCGCGCTCCTCTCTGAGCTCGACGGCCTGAAGGCCCGCCTGGCCTAGACCACCCGCAGGCTTGCGACGACGGTCCCGCACCTCGGTGCGGGACCGTCGTCGTTGTTTCCCCTATCTTGGAGCTGCCGTCGCCGAGCATTGTGCCGCGTTTGGCGCGAGCGTAGCTTTTAGAGAACCAGCAGTTCTCTATTTTCGGGGTCCGGGCCATGGATGATTCCCAGCGGCACACAGAAGTCTCCACTCCGCCGTCAGGACCGCGTGACGGGCCCAAGACGGCTCAGCAGGCTACCGCCCCCTTGGCCGATTTTGGCGTCGGGGATGTCGCCATTGCCGGCGGAAAGGGTGCCGCGCTGGGGGAATTGGTGCGTCAAGGGTTTCCAGTGCCACCGGGATTTATTATCACCACGGGCGCGTACTCCTCCTTCCTGGCGGAAACGAACGTGGGTGCCGCACTGAGCGGTTTCCTGTCCGTCGGGCCTGATGAAGCTCCCGACGGCGGTGCGCCCGACGGCGGCGACGGTACCGGCGGTGCGGCCCTCCGGGCACTTTTCGCCGCGACGGAAATGCCCGGCCGGCTGCGGCAGGAGATCCTCGATGCATATGAGCGGCTGGGCGGCGGGGCGGTCGCGGTCCGATCCAGTGCCACGGCGGAGGATCTTCCGGGAGCCGCGTTCGCCGGTCAGCAGGACACCTATCTCAGCGTGCTGGGCGGGGACGGTGTTGTCCAGGCGGTCGCCAATTGCTGGGCATCGTTGTGGACGGACCGGGCCATGGCCTATCGCCGACGGCAGGGGATCGATCCGCACGAGGTGGCCATCGCCGTCGTCGTGCAAAAAATGGTGCCGGCCGCCATGGCGGGCGTCCTGTTTACGGCGAACCCGGTCACGGGCGAGCGCCGCGAAATGGTGGTGGACGCGAGCCCCGGGCTAGGGGAGGCCGTGGTCTCCGGGCGGGTGACCCCAGAACATTATCTCCTGGACGGCTCGGGGAAAGGGCTGAGTTTCACGCCGGGTGGCCGCGAGGTGGTGATCAGCGCGGCTGAGGGTGGCGGCACGCGAGAAAGCTCCGGTAAGCAAAGCACGAAGCCCGGCCTCGCCGCGGAGGAATTGGCGGAGTTGGCCATGCTGGGAAACAAAGCCCAGCAGCATTTCGGCCGGCCTCAGGACATCGAGTGGGCGGCCGCCGGCGGAACGCTGTACGTACTGCAGTCGCGGCCGATGACGGCGCTTCCACCCCAACCGCCCGTCCTCAACGCGGTCCAACGTCGGGTGGCGCCGTTCTTCATCGAGATGTTCCAGGAGCGGCCTTATCCTTTGGACGTATCCGGCTGGATGAAGCGGGGAATTCTCGCCATGTTGCACGGGATGGCTGGGAGCGTGGGCGTGATCTTCCCTGCAGTGGAGGAGTTGCTGCCGGAGGAAGACGGGGTTGTGGTGCAGCTCATCCCGCCTGTGCCGCGCCCGACCATCCGAACGCTTGCCGCACCGGTGTCCTTGCTGCGCCGGTCGAGGCGGTTCAAAGCCGCCGACTGGACCCGGGATCCACGTTTCTCCTTGTTCATCGACAACATCGAACGGCTGAACGGTAAGGACCTCGGCCCGCTGCGGTGGAGTGCGGTGGTTGCATTTGCGGGGGAATGCTTCGCGGCGATGCAGGGCATCACGGACTTGAGGGTCTCCTACCTGCCCGGCATTCCCGTGCCGGTGCTGAAAATGCGTTCCATGCTCTTGTTCCTGGGCAAGACAAAGCTTGCGCCTGCGCTGATCGCGGGGGCGGAAACCCGGACGAGTCAGGCGAACCGGGCCCTTGAACGGCTCGCTTCCATCGCGGCGGACGATCCCGGGCTGTCCCGCGCGTTACGTGATTCAGGACCCCGTGAGCTCCTGGAGTTGGTGGAAAATGAGCCCGAACATCGCGCTTTCCGCGAGGCCTTCACGGCGTTCCAGCTTGAGTACGGCCACCGCGAAACCACAAGCGTTGTCCTCAGCAGTTCGCCCACGTGGTCTGATGCCCCCGAGGTGGTTCTTGGTCTTGTGAAAGCCTTGTCCGGAGAGCGCCCCCAAACAGTTGACCAAGGCGGGATTGCGCTTGCGGAATTGAAACGCCATCCGGCTCTCCGCTTCGAACCGTTGCGGCGGAGGGTGCTCGCCGCCGTCGAGTCCGCCCAAGCCGGAATGGCGTTCCGCGAGGACAGCCACTTCTACGCCACCAAAGCCATCCCGCCGATCCGCCGGGCCTACCGGGAGCTCGGCCGCCGGCTGGCGATGGCCGGTGTCATCGATGAGTCCGACGAGATCTATCACCTGCGGTTCGAGGAACTGGAGTCCATCACAGACAACGACGACGGCGCGCTGCCGGCTTCACTCCGTGACCGTCTCCGGCCGCTGGTACTGGCTCGCGCGGCAAAGCGGCGCGAACTCGAAGGCATCCCGCTGCTCGATCTGGCTTTGCTCTTCGGAGGGTCCCGCCCGAGCCGCCCGAGCCGCCGAGGCCGCCAGGTGGAAGGGGTTCTCCTCTCCGGCACGGCGGCGAGCCGCGGCCAAGCGACCGGACCGGTCCGTGTGATCCGTGGACCGGCCGAGTTCGGACAGCTGCGCAGCGGAGAGGTCCTCGTGTGCCCGTACACCAATCCGGCCTGGACACCGTTGTTCCAACGGGCCGCCGCGGTTGTGGTGGACGCCGGCGGGCTCGGCTCGCATGCGGCGATCGTTGCGAGGGAATACGGAATTCCGGCAGTTATGGGCACTGGTTCGGGCACCAGCGCCTTGGCTGACGGGCAGCAAGTGCTCGTGGACGGAACCCGGGGGGTAGTCCTGCCGGCCGCTTCGGCGGAGAGGCCTTGAGATGCCGGGGAACCGGGACCACCGGAAGCTGCCGCGCCGGCGGGGGGCGGCCCTGAACAGTGCGATTTTCGAGGCGGTCCGGGCAGAGATCGCCGAATCCGGTTACGCGGCGTTGACCATGGACAGTGTGGCCGAACGCGCAAGGGCGAGTAAAGCTTCGCTCTATAGGCGGTGGCCCGGACGCGCGGCCCTGGTGCTTGAGGCAGCCTACGATGCCATGCCCGGCCCGGCGTCCGCGCCGGACACCGGCAGCCTGCGCGAAGACGCCCTGGCGATCCTGCGGCTCGTGGCCCAACAACTCGAAGGGGCCGTGGGGCAAGCAATGCGCGGGCTATTGGGGGAGGCGCTGCAGAATCCGGCGGTGGCTGCTGAGGTCCAGGAGTACGCCCGCGGCAACGTAGCCAAGACCATGCGTGCCATCATTGAGCAGGCCGCGGCCCGCGGCGAATGCGATCCCAGAGTGGCCACGGAGACAAGGATCGAGGCCGGCCCTGCCTTGCTGCGGCAGCGGTTCATCTTCTCCGGAGTGCCGATCGACGACGACTATCTGGTGCGCGTGGTGGACGAGGTGATGCTGCCACTGTTGGCCAGCCCGCCGGGCCGCCCAACTGACTCGCAGTTGTTGTCGTTTTGAGGCTCCAAAACGACAACAACTGCGTGGGCCCACGCCGCCAGGGTTCCCTGGCCGAGGGGCCCCGCCGGCGAGGGCCCCGGCCTGAGCTTGCGAAGGCTGGGAGCCGGTGGGGACTTGCGAGGCGAGGGTGGCGGTGGGGACTACTTGGGGTCATCTGCTGATTGCTAGTTGGCGAGCCAGATGTCCGGTCCGAAGACTTCGTAATGAATCCTTGTGGCGGGGATTCCGGCGTTGATGGCTTCGTTGCGGATGTGCTTCATGAACGGCAGGGGTCCGCACAGGTACAGCGAGGCATCGGCTGGAAGGTCCACTTCGCGCAGTGACATGAAGCCCGCTTTGGACCCGGCCTGCGGTTCCTCCAGCCAGAGCTGGAGTTCCGCACCATCCAAGCGCTCGACGTCGTCCGTCATCTGGCCGCGCAACGCCCAACTGTCCAGATTGCTCTCTGCGTGCAGGACCAGCACATGGCGGTCGGAGCCGGAATCGGCGAGCGAGCGCAGGATGGAAGCCGTGGGCGTGCAGCCGATGCCCGCCGAGGCGAGGACCACGGGACCGTTGCCCTCCTTGAGCGTGATCTCGCCATAGGGGTTGGAGATCTCCAGGACATCACCGACCCGAACGGTGTTGTGCAGCACGGGTGAGACCTCACCGCCGTCGTCGATCTTTGTCGTGAAGCTGCGGCTGGTGCCGGCGTTGCCGGAAAGCGAGTACTGGCGGACCTGGCGCAGGCCGTCGGGGAGTGTGACCTTGACGCTGATGTACTGGCCCGGCAGAGCTTCAGTGATCGGCGTGTAGTCGGCCGGCTCCAGGGTGAAGGTCGTGGACCCGGTGCCGGCAGGAGTCTTCGACGCGACCTTCCAGGGGCTCCACATCTTGCCATTGGCCTGCGCTGCATAGAGTCCCTTTTCGAGCTTGATCAGCGCATCGGCCATGAGCCAATAGACCTCTGTCCAGGCTTCAGCGATTTCAGGGGTGATGACCTCGGCCAGGTCTTCCGCGATGGCGGCGAAGAGGTGCTCGTAGACCACTTGGTACTGCGGCTCGGTGATCCCCAGGGAAGCGTGGCGGTGTGCAATGCGGGACAGAACTGTCTCCGGCAGGGTTCCGGGGTTGCTCACCAGATGGCTTGCAAAGGCGGCGATGCTTCCAGCGAGGGCCTGCTGCTGGTTGCCGGAGCGCTGGTTCGAACGGCTGAACAGCCCATCGAGCAGTTCGGGGTGCGCAGCGAAGAGTCGGGAGTAGAACTTGGGGGTGATGTCACCAATCCGGGCGCCGACGAGCGGCAAAGTGGCCTCGATGACGGGGAAGGACTTGTCCGAGAGCATAGGTACTCCTGTCGTAGTGGCCCGTGGGACGCATACGGACCGGAATTAATACTTGTATTTGGAATGCAAGTATCTATAGCTAATTTCTACACGTCGTAGAAGTATTTGCCTAATCGACGGTCCGAAGATGACAGAGGCCCGCTACAAGCCGGGCTTACAGTCCGGGGCGTAATCCGATCGCTTGGAATGCCGGCACCATTTGCCGCAGGCGCGGCAGGGAGGACACGACGACGTCGTCCAGCTCCCGGTAGAAGGCTTCCCTCGCGCGGGCCAGGGCATGGCGCAGGCCGCATTCAGTAATCAGCGGGCAGTCGCCATGTACGGATTGGCACTCGGCGGGGTCGGCCCTGGTATTCAGTTCACGCAGGATCTGGCCAACGGTGGCCTGCTGTCCGGCGGCGCTGAGCCGTGATCCGCCGTTTCGGCCGCGCTCGACGTCGATGAGGCCGAGCTCCCTCAGCCGCACGATGGCCTTGCTGACGTGGTGGTAAGGAGTCCCCACGGCGTCTGCGATGTTCTGGGTCGTCAGGAGTTCTCCTGCGGGCGCGGACGATAGAACCAGGAGCGCACGCAGGCTCACATCCGCGAAGGCATTGATCTTCATGCCCTCAAGCTTACGGAGTAAGGTCTAGTCCACCCATACGAGGGGCTCATTGGTGTCGGCCTCGGCGTTGTCAAAGGTAAAGCCTTCGGCGGTCTGGACGTAAGGGACAACGGCTGCGAGGAGACCGCCGCTGCGATGCTCAGCCGCGGCGTGAATCCCGTCCGAGCCGTGTTCAGGAAGGATGACGTCGTTGGCAATCGCCACCGCGCGGTATTCATCACGGCCTTGGCGCAGCAATTCGAGGATGTCTGCCAGCATCGACTCTGTGTCAACGTTTCCCTCGTCGTCCGGCTCTCCAGGCGTTACGAAGACGATCCGAAGTTCGTTGTCCTCGGCGAGCGTGACTGCGAAGGGCAGGAAGCCACTGTTTTGCTCCAGTTGTTCCTGCGCTGTTGCCAAGGCGGCCCCCAGCGTTTCACGCACTTCGCGGAGTTCGTGGTCCTGTGTGCTCTCAAGGCCGTTGATCTGGGAATTCATGCTGCTGCCCGCCTTAGGGGTTGCCGGCTAGGACCGGACCAGTGCGAGGACGCGATCCCGTACCTTCTCCATGGTGGCAACATCCTTCGCCTCGGCGTTCAGGCGCAGGAAAGGCTCCGTGTTGGACGGACGAAGATTGAACCACCAGCTGCCGTCCTTCGCGGTGAAGGTGCTGCCATCCATGTAGTCCACGTCGACGTCATCGCCATCAAAATCGGCGCGGACCCGCTCAATGGCTCCTGCCTTGTCCTCGATTTCGGAATTGATTTCACCGGAAGAGACATAAGGCTCGTACTGGCGACCAAGATCGGATAGTGGGCCGTCCTGCTCGCCCAATGCCGCCAAGACGTGCATGGCCGCGAGCATGCCGGTGTCCGCGTTCCAAAAATCGCGGAAGTAGAAGTGCGCCGAGTGTTCGCCGCCGAAGACGGCTCCTTCTTCGGCCATGACTGCCTTGATGAACGAGTGCCCCACACGAGTGCGCACGGCCCTGCCGCCATCCGTCGCGACGAGCTCCGGGACTGCCCGCGAGGTCAGAAGGTTGTGGATGATTACGGGGGTCTTTTCACCCGCGGCCTGTGCTCGGGCGATTTCCCGGCGCGCAACCATTCCGGTGATGGCAGACGGGGATACTGCTTCGCCCTTCTCGTCAATCACGAAGCAACGGTCGGCGTCACCGTCGAACGCCAGGCCGATATCCGCACCATGCTCGATGACTGCGGCTTGAAGGTCGCGCAGGTTTTCGGGCTCAAGCGGATTGGCCGGGTGATTCGGGAAGGAGCCATCCAGCTCAAAGTACAGGGGGACGATCTCGAACGGCAGGGCAGGAAGCAGCAGGTCACCAAGCACTGCGGGAGTGGTCAGCCCGGCCATGCCGTTTCCGGCGTCGACGACGATCTTCAACGGACGGGAGCCCTTGAGGTCAACCAGGCTGCGCAAGTACTCCGAGTAGTCCTTCAGGACATCGCGGGCGCCGATCTTGCCTTGGACATCAGCAGCCGGGATGTTTCCGTTGTTGAGGTATTTCTCCGCGAGTGCCTGGATTTCCTTGAGGCCTGTTTCGGACGAGATCGGCTGGGCGCCGGCCTTGGACATTTTGATGCCGTTGTACTCGGCGGGGTTGTGGCTTGCGGTGAAGGTGGCACCGGCCGCATTGAGGGCACCGCAAGCGTAGTAGAGCTCATCGGTGGAAATGAGGTCCAGGAGCTGGACATTGGCGCCGCGGCGGGCAGCGCCGGCGGCGAATGCCTTGATGAATTCAGGGGATGACGGGCGCATGTCGCCGCCAACCAGCACCGTCTCGCCAGCGAGGCCGAGGGTGTCGACGAAGGCCGCGCCGACGGATTCCACGATGTGGGAGGTGATGGATTCGCCAACAATTCCCCGGACGTCATAGGCCTTGAAGGAAGCCGAGAGGTCAAATGTCTTCTTCTGCTCGCTAGTCACGGGCTCAATCTTACTGTGGAGCGAGGTCGACGCTGCCCCGGGACTTCATCTATGTGGAAAACGTTTTGTCCACATAGATGAAGTCCCGGGTTCTGGCTGTCTGCGGGTGCTGGAATACTGAAGCCATGCCCAACAACCCGGATGCCGCCCTACTCGCAGCAGATCAGTCCACCACCCGGCTGCAGGCCCTTGAAGTATTGAAGGAGCTTGTGGGAAATGCGGACGCCCGTTTTCACGACGGCCAGTATGAGGCGATTGAGGCCCTCGTCGACGCCGGACGGCGCGCATTGGTGGTGCAGCGGACAGGCTGGGGCAAGTCGGCTGTGTACTTCGTCTCGTCGTTGTTGTTGAGGCGCCGGGGCGCAGGGCCCACCCTCATCGTTTCGCCGCTGCTCGCACTAATGCGGGACCAGGTGGCGGCAGCCGCACGTGCCGGGGTGCGGGCCGTAGCTATCAACTCCGCCAATCAGCTTGAGTGGGACAACGTCCGCGAACAACTGGCCGCGGACGAAGTGGATGTTCTTTTGGTTTCGCCGGAACGGCTGACCAATCCTTCCTTCCGGGAAAACCAGCTTCCCGAGCTCATCCGCCGTACCGGTCTCCTGGTGATTGACGAGGCACACTGTATTTCGGACTGGGGGCACGATTTCCGTCCCGACTATCGGCGCATCTCCGATCTCATCGAGCAATTGCCTGGCAGTGTTCCCGTGTTGGCCACCACGGCCACGGCCAACTCCCGGGTGGTCCATGACATCGAAGAACAGCTCGGGGCTGGAGTGCTGACCATCCGCGGTGAGCTTGGCCGGGAGTCCTTGCGGCTGGGTGTCTTGAAGCTCGCCGACTCGCGGGATCGCCTTGGCTGGCTTCTGACCCATCTTGCAGACATGCCAGGCAGCGGAATCATCTACACCCTGACCGTTTCTGCCGCTGAAGACACCGCCCGGCTGCTCTCCGAGGCAGGCCACAACGTCCTGTCCTACACCGGGCGGACGGACCCCGCGGATCGTGAACGGGCCGAGCAACTCCTCAAGGACAACCAAGTGAAGGCGTTGGTTGCCACATCGGCGCTGGGCATGGGCTTCGATAAGCCGGATCTCGGGTTCGTCATCCACCTTGGTGCCCCGTCATCGCCGGTGGCTTACTACCAGCAAGTCGGACGTGCCGGCCGTGGCGCGGCAAATGCCGATGTGCTCCTCCTGCCTGGATCCGAGGACCGCGAGATCTGGCAGTACTTTGCGACTGCTTCAATGCCCTCGGAGGAAAAGGCCGCAGCCGTCCTCGACGTCTTGGCCGAATCCGGCTCTGCCTTGTCCACGGTGGCCCTCGAAGCACGGGTGGACCTGCGCCGGACGCCTTTGGAACTCCTGCTGAAGGTGCTCGCCGTGGATGGAGCGGTGGAGCGCGTGGGCGGTGGCTGGAGGTCCACTGGAAGTCCGTGGATCTACGACGCCGAGCGCTACGCCCGGATCGCCGAGGCCCGGGTGGACGAGCAGGATTCCATGGTGATTTACCAAGACACCGCCGGATGCCGCATGGAATACATCACCGCGGTCCTGGATGACGAGTCCGCGCGTGCATGCGGCCGCTGCGACAATTGCGCCGGCAGGTGGTTCCCGGCGGACGTGGCAGCAGCCGCCGCCGACGCCGCCGGGCAGACGCTTCGGCGCGCGGGTCTTGCGCTGGAACCACGGCTTCAATGGCCCAGTGGCATGGATCGGCTCGGCGTGACAGTGAAAGGCAAGATCAAGCCGGAGGAGTTACTGGCCGAAGGGCGCGTGCTGGCCCGCCTGACCGACCTCGGCTGGGGTGGTGCCCTGCGCGAGCTCTTTGCCGCCGGTGCGGCTGACCGCGAGATTGAACCGGGCATGTTGCAGGCCTGCGTGCAGCTCTTGCGCGAATGGTCTGCCGGAGACGGCCGATCCCCGGGGTGGAGCGGCCAAGGGCGCCCGGCAGCCGTCGTGAGCATCCCCTCCAGGAACAAGCCGGCGCTGGTCGAATCCTTGGCCCGCGGCATAGCCGGCATCGGCCGGATGCCGTATTTGGGTTCACTCCAACTCCAGCACGGCGGACCCACGGGCGGGCGCGGTGGCAACAGCGCCTATCGGCTCGCCGGCGTCTGGGAGCGCCTCGTGGTGGGTCCGGAACTTGGACAGAACCTTGCGTCGCTGGGCGGTCAAGGCATCCTCTTGGTCGACGACCTGGCGGACAGCCGCTGGACCATGACCGTTGCCGGCCGTGCACTCAGGCAGGCCGGGGCAGGATCGGTGTTGCCGCTCGTCCTCGGTCAGGCAGCGTGACCGGCGCAGTCCCGGACGTCCCGTCCGAATCCAAGTGGCAGCCGCGGCTCGCTTTGCTGGTTGCCGCCACCTTCTTCATGGAGTTCCTTGACGGGACAGTCCTTACCACCGCCATGCCGAGCATCGCGGCCGACTTCAAAGTGGTCTCGGCCGACGTCAACATCACGATGACTGCCTACTTGGTGACTGTGGCCATGGGAATTCCGCTCAGTAGCTGGCTCGCAGAACGCTTTGGCGCACGTCGGATCTTCTGCCTGGCGATCGCCGTGTTCACCGTGGCGTCGCTGTTGTGCGCAGCCAGCCAGGACCTCACCCTGCTGACCTTGAGCCGGGTGGCACAGGGGGCCGGCGGGGCCATGATGGTGCCGGTCGGGACTCTGGTAGTGCTGCGGGGCACCCCCAAGTCTGAGCTCCTTCGAGCCACCGCGTTCCTTGTGTGGCCCGGGTTGCTGGCCCCCGTTTTGGCGCCGCTTGTGGGCGGAGCGTTCACTACCTATCTTTCCTGGCACTGGATCTTCCTGATCAACGTACCGCTGGGGCTTGCTGCGTTCATCGCAGCCCTGAGGCTGGTCCCGCGTACGGGAGGCGATGCTGGCCGGAGGCTCGACTGGCGGGGGCTCACGCTCACCACCTTCGGCGTCGGATCGCTTGTGGTGGGTCTTGAAGGGGTTGGCGGCCACGGCGCGGGCGTGGTCCCGGCAGTCGTGCTGCTGGCCGGAGCACTGGCTTTGGCCGGAGCGGCCTGGTGGATGCTCAAAGCCAAGGCTCCGCTCTTCGATCTCCGGGTTTTCGCCACTCGCACGTTCCGGGCCACTTCCACCGGAGGGTTCGTCTATCGCCTGACCATCAGCTCGGTGCCCTTCCTGCTGCCTCTGTTGTTCCAGGACGGCTTTGGCTGGGATCCACTCAAATCCGGTGCCATGGTGGCCGCGGTGTTCATCGGCAACATCGGCATCAAGCCTGCCACGACGCCCATCATTCGGCGATTCGGCTTCAAGCCCGTGTTGGTCTTCGCCTCTTTCGCTTCGGCAGTCACCTTTGCCGCTTGTGCAGCGCTCAACGCAGGCACCCCGGAGCCGCTGATTTTTGCGTTGCTGCTGGCCAGCGGAGCCTTCCGCTCGATCGGATTCTCGGCGTACGCCTCGGTGCAGTATGCGGATATCGTCCCGGGGGAGCTTCCCTCGGCCAACGCCGTATCAGCCACGTTGGTGCAACTGGCCGCGGGCGCTGGGATTGCAGTGGGTGCACTCTTCCTGCGTCTCTTCGACCATGCGCCGGTCTTTGGCGACGGCCCTTCCTCGGCGTACCGTGGCGCCTTCCTCGCCATGGCTGCCGTGATGCTGTTGAGCACAGCGGACAGCCTCACTCTGCACCGGCACGCCGGAGCGGAAGTCAGTCGAAGTGCTGTGAGCAAACCCGAAAAACGGCGGGGCTAGAGGCATTCGAGGACGCTGGTCGCCGGAACTTCCATGCTGGAGGTTCCGGCGACTTTCGGCCGTCCGCCGTGGTGCTTGGATCGCTTAGCTAGGACGCTGGGTGCGTGAAGGGGATCCGGTCGAACGACATGACGCTCATTGCTTCACCTGGGTTGACCGTGATCTTCAGCCAGTCCTTGGCATTGTTGGATCCATCCACGGTGATTCGGGTCAGGTTCTTCGCCGCTGTGGCCTGGCCGTAGAAGGACAGCCACGTGGAACCGGCGGCGAGGGGGTGGTCTTGGTTGTAAACGTGGCTGTCGCCATTGATCAGGTAGACCGGGCCGCCGAACGAGTTCGATTCCTCGATCAAGGTCTGCACCAGGGGCTTGAAAGCACCCAAATCCGCCTCGGAAGGGGTCGCGACTGTCGGGTCGAACATGTCCGCTTGAGTCATCACGACGACGGCCCGGTCACCGTTGTTCCGCGCCTTCCGGAAGGTATCCCTCAACTCCTGGATATCAGCCTCGGTCCTCTGCTGTACCTCGTTAAGTTGGGCGGCGGTGGGCTGGGTCTGGCCGAGTCCCGTCCAAGGCAGCATCGAATTGTTGCTGCCCGGAATGTTGACGGCAGTGAAGGCGACCTCATGCTTGCGGAAGCTGACGTTCTCCGGGAAGCCTTCCTTTGCCTGTGACTTCACCTGCATCGGCGAACCGAGCGTGACACCTGGCTGCGGGAAGAAGACTTCCCGCACCTTGGCCAGTCTTTCCAGGGGGTTGTATGCACCGTTGTTCGTTCGGTGGCAGTCAGTCCATTCGTTGTCACCCGGGGTGTAGACGAGAGGGGCAGTAAAGCTGTCGAAGTTCGTCTTGATGGCCTGGAAGTACTGGTCCGTGCACTGGGATGATCCGTTCTTGATATCGCCCACGTGTGCTACAAAACTCAGTTCCTTGTGCGCGTTCAGGTCCTGAATGTAGGAGGGGAAGGCTTGGATTTCAGCGTTACCGTAGGGCACGTCCCCGATGACGCCGAAGCTGAAGCTCTCGGTATTGCCTTGGTGTCCGTTGCCGTTGGAGCCGTCTTGTCCCGCCTTGTTACCGTCATTGGCCGCCAGCGCCGGCGGCGTGAGCAATGTGGTTGACAGCAGGACGGCCCCAACCGTTGCGATCGCGAATCTGGTCATTGAACGCATGAATCTCTCCTCGTCGTTGGTCTCCGTTACCCGGACGAGGTTATTGGCGCGAGCTGAATTGAAAGAGTCGGAGACATGAACCTTCCCCGCCGTCGGCGCCGTTGAAGACCCAGGCCGCTGATGGCCCGAGGAACGCAAAAGGCCCCGGTCAGGGACCGGGGCCAAACGCGGAGACGGGGGGATTTGAACCCCCGGTGGAGTTGTGCCCCACACTTCATTAGCAGTGAAGCCCATTCGGCCGCTCTGGCACGTCTCCAGTTGCTATTGCTAGCCAACCAAGGATACGCAGAACTGGGCACCGAGCGCAAAACGGCGGCGCGGGCCGCCGTCGGGCGCCACACTGCCGCCTGTCGGACTTGGCGCGGGCCGCCGTCGGGCGCCACACTGCCGCCTGTCGGACTTGGCGCGGGCCGCCGTCGGGCGCTCCCCGTCGAGGGCGCTAGTGCCCCGAGCCTTCCTTGCCCGCAAGCGCCCGCCACAAGAAGTGTTGGCTGCGGGCTTGGAGTGAGGCTGCCTGGCGGTTGTCCGAGGCTCCGGCGTGACCGCCTTCAAGTGCTTCATGGAACCACACGTTCGGGATGCCCATTGCCTGCATCCGGGCTGCCATCTTCCGGGCCTGGACCGGGCCTACACGGTCATCGGAGGTGGCCGTCCAGATGAACGTCTCCGGGTACTCCACGCCGTCGCGCAGCAGGTGGTACGGCGAAAAGGTGCGGATGTACTCCCACTGTTCCGGGACGTCGGGATCGCCGTACTCGGCAATCCAGGAGTAGCCGGCCGAAAGCTTGGTGTAGCGCCGCATGTCCAGCAACGGGACGCCGCAGGAGATGGCTCCGAACAACTCGGGGTATTGGGTCAGCATGTTGCCCACCAGCAGTCCGCCGTTGGAGCCGCCCACGCAGCCGAGCCGCCGCGGACTGGTGACGCCCCGCGAAATGAGGTGCCGCGCCACAGCAGCGAAATCCTCGAACGCGCGGTGTCGATTCGCCTGCAAGGCTGCGCTGTGCCAAGCGGGACCGTACTCGCCGCCGCCGCGGATGTTGGCCACGACGTAGACGCCGCCACGTGAATGTGCAGCAGAGCCGTCTTCGGACGGGATGCTTTCGGTCCGGCGTTCCAGCCAGGCGCGCCCGATGGCTCCGCTGTAGGCCGGGGTCCTAGAGACTTCGAAGCCGCCGTAGCCCGAGAGCTGTGTGGGGTTCTCGCCGTCGAGGTCAAGATCTTTGGACGCCACCTGGAAATAGGGCACGCGCGTGCCGTCTGCCGAGGTGGCGAAGTGCTGCTGGACCTCGTAGTCCGCCTCGTTGAAAAACGACGGCGAGGACTTCACCACTGCGTGCGTGCTCGCCACACCGCCGTCGTGGCCTCCGTCGAGCGTGTAGCTCGCGATCCCGGGGGACAGGGTGCCGCGCATGAGGGTGGTGGGGGTGGTGAAGCCCGTTGCGACGAGCCAGTAGTCGTTGCCGGCGTCGTCGCCTTCCGCTTCGTCCTCGTCGTCGACGGCGTAGGCGTTGACATCGTGCAGCGGCGGGCACGCATCCAACAAAGTCGAGGCCCACCCACCAGCGGAGTCCTTGTGGGCCGGGTCGAGCACCCTGATTTCGGAAGAGACGTCGTGCAGCAGGTTCAGGAGGAGGTAGTTCCGGGTCCAACTCCACGACTGGAGGGACGTGTGTTCATCCGGGGTGAAAAGTACCGTGAAATCGCGTGCCCCGGCCAGATAGCCCTCAAAGTCGGCGGCCAGCAGAGACCCTGCGGGATAGGTGGTTCCGTCCACGTTCCAGTCCTGCCGCGGACGGAACATGAGCCATTCGCGGTGCGAACTGAGGTTGACGTCGGTGGGGACATCGATGGCCAGCCACGAGTCGTCATGCAGAACGGAAGTGGTCCGGTTGAAGAAGTCGATCCAGTCCACGACGAAAGTGCGTTCGAAACCCGGGGTGGAGTCGTGGGCGACGAGTGCCATCATGTGGTCTTCGGGGATCTCGAAAATCCGCTCCGCCTCAGTCAAGGATTGGCCGCGACGGAGCTTCACCCCGGTGCGCGCGTAGGACGAGCTGGTTTTCGGCAGGCCGTCGGCGGTGCTGGCAACGAGCAGGGTATCGGCGTCGAGCCAGCTCACGTTGCCCTTCGCGGTCGGAAGGTCGAAACCGCCTGCAGCCGGGTCCACGAAGGCACGGGTCTCGACGTCGAACTCGCGGTGGCGGTTGGCGTCACCGCCGTCGGGGGAGAGAGCGATGATGGCGAGGCGGTGCGGTTCACCCTCGGCCGGGCGCAGGAAGTTGGCGCCGTGGAAAACCCATTCTTCGCCTTCGGCGGCGGCCAGCGCATCGATGTCGAGGAGCACGTCCCATTCCGGGGCGTCGCTGAGGTAGCTTTCCCAGGTGGTCCGGCGCCAGAGGCCCTTGGGGTTCTGCTGGTCTTTCCAGAAGTTGTAGTAGTGCTCGCCACGCTTGTTGACCATGGCGATCCTGTCCGTGGAGTCCAGGACCTCCAGGATTCCGGCTTCCAAAACCGTGTAGTCGGCGTCGTCGAGCAAGTCTTCGGTGCGGGCATTTTGCTCCCGCACCCAGGCCAGCTGTTCTTCGCCGTGAATGTCTTCCAGCCAGATATTCTCGTCGACAGGTTCGGGGGCGATTGCGGTTCCCTGGGCAGTTTCGTTGTCGGGCGCGGGCGCTTGATCAGCTGCTGTGGTGGTCATCCCCCATCCTAGAGTGACTGTCTGAGAAGGAAGCAAGTCACAAGAAGTTAGGCTTGGGCGTGGGTAAATCGCAGAACATTCGGGTCGGGCTGATCGGGGCAGGTCCCCGCGGCACCAGTGTGCTGGAGCGTTTGCTCGCCAATTGGGCTGCGACAGAAACCCAAACGCGTTCCTTGCACATCGACGTCGTGGACCCCTATCCCGCCGGCCCCGGGCACGTCTGGCAGCCCGAGCAGTCCCGGCTGTACCTCATGAACACGCAGTCGTTCTACCCCACGTTGATCCCCGAGGACGAGCGACTCGCACCGCCTTTGGCCGGGGGCTCCTTTGAGCAGTGGCGGGCGGAGCAGCGGTCAGGTGGCGGTCACGGCCTGAGCGACGAGGAACGGGCCGAACTTGCCGGGCTCGCCTCCGACGACTTTCCCAGCCGTGCCCTTTACGGGCGGTATCTGCGATCCACGCTGGAGGAACTACTCGACCGTGTCCCGGCCGGCGTGGAGATCGCCTTTCACCGAAGCAACGCCGTGGCGGCGCGTCCGCTCCCGGGCGGCCGGGCGGACGGTGCACCGGACGGTTCGCCCGGTGAGCCCGCGGGCGGAGGGTTCGACGTCGAACTCGACGACGGCGCCCGGCTCACCGTGGATTCCCTCGTCCTCGCGCTGGGCCACCTTGAGTCCCGGCTCAACCCGGAGCAGCGGTCGTTCAGTGAGGTGGCCTCGGAGCTCGGGCTGCTGTACGTGCCGCCCGCCGCACCCGCCGATGTGGACTGGGCATTGGTCCCGGACGGGGAGACGGTCCTGGTCCGCGGCATGGGCCTGAATTTCTTCGACGTCATGGGCCAGCTGACCGAAGGCCGAGGGGGACAATTCGTGCCGGCTGAAGTCGGTCTCCCGGGCAAGCTTAAGTACTTGCCTTCCGGCCGGGAACCGAAGATCATCGCGGCATCCAGACGGGGAACCCCGTACCGGGCCAAGGCCGGGTTGGACGGGTACTATCCCAAGTCCGTGCGCTTGCGGTATCTGACCGAGAGCGCGGTGGAACGCTTCGCCGCGGCAGGCATCCAACCTGGCTTCGACCACGATCTTTGGCCCCTCCTGCATCGGGACGCCCTGTGGGCCTACTACTCAACGTTGGTCGTAGCGGAACCCGTGGCCGTGTCCGATGCGAGGGAATTCCTTGCTGCCCTCGAAGACTTATTGCAGCCGCACGCGCATGCCACCGGGCGATGGGAAAACCAGGTTGCAGAGCTGGTTGCCACCCACGTTGCCGCGTCGCGCCGCCTTGACCTGCTGGGCCTCGCAGCGCCCTTGGCCGGGCATTCCTTCGCGTCCAGGAAAGAACTCGACGCCGCCGTCGTCGACTATCTGGACGACGACGCCCGCCGCTCCGCGCTCGGTGAGTCAGATCCCGTGAAGATGGCCATCGGTGCCTTGCATACCGGACGGGCGATCCTGAAGAGCGCCGTGGCCGACGGCGGCATCACGGACGAATCGTGGGTGGGCGAGCTGCGGGGCTGGTTCGAATCCTTCGTTGAGGGACTCGCGAGCGGTCCTCCCGCCCTGCGCGCCGAACAGTTGGCCGCTTTGGCGCGCGCCGGCGTCGTGGGTTTCGTTGGCCCGGATCCGCGCTTCAGCGTTGACCGTTCCAAGCGCGTCTTCCGCGCGGTATCTGCCTGGGTGCACGACGACGCCGTGGAAGCCAGGACCCTGATTGAGGCCATGTCTCCCGCGAACCGCGTTGGCGTGAGTGTTTCTCCGTTCCTGCGGCAATTGCTGGCCGACGGACTGGTGCGGCCCAAAGTGATGATGACTGCCGAGGGAATGCCGGTGCAGACCTCTGGCTTGGATGTGCAGCCGCACCCCTACCGGCTGGTGGGCGCCAACGGTTCAGTGACTCCGGGGCTATACGCCCTTGGCCTGCAGCTTTCCTCTACCCAGTGGGGAACGGCCATCGCCGCCGAAGCCCGGCCTTCCGATGGCACCGGTTACCGAAGCGGCCAACGGACCCTCCGCGACGCGGACGAAATCGCTCGGGACATGCTCGGCCTTCCCCTCCAAGAATGAGCATGCTCCCCTCCCGTTCCAACGAGTGGACATAAACCTTATATGTCCACTCGCAGGAGCGAGGGGAGAGCATGCTCTCTGGTGGGTGGCGGGCTGCGCCTAGCGGTTGGGCCTATGCAGCCTGGTTTTGGATGAGTTTGAAGATCGCACCCGTCGGGTCCGTCAGGGTGGCCATCCGGCCGTAGGGAGTGTCCTCAGCCGCCTGGACGACGGTGGCGCCTAGCCCGACCGCCTGCTCGATGGTGTCATCGACCTTGTCCACCGCGAAGTAGACGCCCCAGTAGGACGGGACCTCCGCCGGGAGGAAACCGGAGGCGTCCATGATGCCGGCTTTGGCGTTGTCGCCCGCCCCGAGCGTGGTGTAGCGGAACTCAGGGGAGTCGCCCATGACGGTGGTTTCCCAACCAAAGACGTTTTGGTAGAAGGAAACTGCCGAGTCGTACTCCTTGGCGAAGAGCTCGTGCCAGGCGGGTGCGCCTGTTTCGGCAGCCAGCTGGTAGCCCTTCATTTCGCCGAACTGCCAGGCACCGATGGCCGCTCCAGAGGAATCCGCGTACATCGCCATGGTTCCCTGGTCCGGAACTTCCATGGGTTCCATGTAGACCTGGCCGCCGTTGGCGAGGGCCGCTTCGGTGGTGGCCTTGATGTCGTCAGTGCGCAGGTACGTTGACCAGACATCTGGCATCTGGCCCATGTCTTCCTGCTTCTGCATGATCCCGGCCACCATCTTGCCGTCCTTCGAGGCCGTGATGTAGCCGCCGTACTTTTCCTGGTCCCCGGTCTCGTACGTCCAGCCGAAGAGCGTGTTGTAGAAGGACTTTGCCTTCTCCGGGTCCGAGGTCATCAGGTCGATCCAGCAAGGTGAACCGGGGGTGATGTCAGGCGTAGGCATGTTTGCTCCTGTGTCGTTTACCGCGGTTGTTGCCACGGCTTCATGAGTGGGTGGTGGAGACAGACAAAACCCTATGCGGGGCCTCCGACAGTTTCAATGCCTGGCTCGATGCCTTCAGCGGAACCTAGCCCATGACGAGCATCAGGATGAAGTAGATCGCTCCGCCGACCACCGAGTAGATGGCGAAAGGCGTCAAGGTCCGGGTCTCGAAGAAACGGAGCAGGAACTTGGTGGCGAACCATGCGGCGACACCCGCGCACAGGGCCCCCACCAGGAACACGCCACGCTCGTCGGCCATGGCCGGGGTGAAGAGTTCAGGCAGCTTGAGCACGGCGGCCGCGCCGATGATCGGCGTGGCGAGCAGGAAGCTGAACCGCGCAGCGTTTTCGTTGTTCAGCCCGGACAGCAATCCTCCGGCCATCGACGAGCCGGAGCGGGAGATTCCCGGGATGAGGGCGGCTGCCTGGGCGGTTCCGATTGCCAAGGCGCGTTTCCACGGCAGGGTGGCGATTTCGGCGTCGGAAACCGTTGCAGTGGCCGCCTGCTCCGCTACGCGGCGGCTGTCCCTTGTCCGCAGACGCTCGGCTGCAAAAAGGATGAGACCGTTGAGCACCAGGAAGGCGGCAGCGATCAGCGGCGAACCGAAGAGGTTCCGAATGGGCTTTTCCAGGACCAAACCGATGATTCCGGCCGGCACGGTTCCAACCACGAGGAGCCAGCCGAGCTTTGCGTACGTGTCTGACGGAGCAATCTTCCGGTCCCGGATGGAGCGGCCAAGACCCTTGGCGATTTCAATCCAGTCCCGGAGGAAGAAGAAGAACAGCACAATTGCTGTAGCCAGGTGGGTGGCTATGAGGAAGTTCAGGAATTCGGGCGCCTTCTGGTCCAGGCCCCAACCGAAGAGTTTGGGCAGGATGACGCTGTGGCCGAGGCTGGAAATCGGGAAGAGCTCGGTGATTCCCTGCAGCAGGCCCATAACGATGGCCTGGATCATATTAATCATGGGTTCGATCCTAGCCAGAACCGGTTACTGGGAGATGAACGTTTGCTGGGAGGCAGCCGTGTGCCAGCAGGTGAACGCGGTCAACAGGGTGGGTGGCTAATATCGACGAATGACTCAAGAGCGATGGCGGCAGGTTTCCGAATGGCCCATGGTGGCGGCAGCCGTGCTGTTCCTGGTGGCCTATTCATTCCAAGTAATCGCCAATCTCAGCGAGGCCCAATCCACGGTCGTTGACACCATCATCTGGGTCACCTGGCTGGTGTTTGCCCTGGACTACGCGATGTGCCTGGTCCTGGCGCGGCGTCGCGCCCAGTGGTTCGTGCGGAACCTGCACGAATTGCTGATTTTGGCCCTCCCGGTCCTCAGGCCCTTGAGGTTGTTGCGGCTCGTGACACTCCTGAAGCTGCTTCACCGCACCGCCGGGAACGCGATGCGGGGCCGCATCCTCACTTTTGTCCTTGGGTCCGCGGCCCTCCTGACGTATTGCGGTGCCCTCGCCGTGCTTGATGCTGAGGAGAACGCCGCGGGCGCCAACATCACCAACTTTGGCGATGCCATCTGGTGGGCGATGGTCACCATCACAACCGTCGGCTACGGGGACCATTACCCGGTGACGGTTGTGGGCCGCTGCGTTGCCGGAGGTTTGATGGTCTGCGGAATCGCTGTCCTGGGCGTCGTAACCGCTTCGGTTGCCTCGTGGCTCGTTGAACAGGTCTCCTCCGGAGCTGCGGCGGCCGCGACAGTCGCCGAGGAGCCCATGAAACAGGAGATCCGCCGGTTGGCAGAGCAAGTCGAACGCCTTAGCGCGCTTCTGGAAACCGCCGACGGCGAGCCACGGGGCGGCGTGGTCGGAGCCCGCGGCGACCACTCGCCGTCGCCCTAGCCCGCCGTCCCGGTGCGTCCTTAGTCCCTTCCGCGGACCGGGATGCTCGCGGAAGAAATCAAGACGGCGCTTTTTTCTTCGTTGGTGGCCGGACGGATCTGGCCGCGTTCGGGGACGAAGACGATGGCCTCGTCTTCCTGCTCGGGGGCGTTGACGAAGGAGCGGAAGCGACGGAGGCGTTCCGGGTCCTTCAGGGTCGCGGCCCACTCGTCCTCGTACGACCCAACGTGCTTGGCCATGGCGGCTTCGAGCTCCTCGGCGATGCCGAGGGAGTCCTCGACGACAACCTGGCGCACGTGCTCCAGGCCGCCGTCGAGCTCTTCCTGCCAGCGGGCGGTGCGTTGGAGCCGGTCGGCGGTGCGGATGTAGTACATGAAGTAGCGGTCGATGTACTTCACCAGGGTCTCGTCGTCCAAGCCGCCGGCGAGGAGCTGGGCGTGGGCAGGGTTCGCTCCGCCGTTACCGCCGACGTAGAGGTTCCAGCCCTCCGATGTCGCGATCACGCCGACGTCCTTGCCGCGGGCTTCGGCGCATTCGCGGGCGCAGCCGGAGACCCCCATTTTGAGTTTGTGCGGGCTGCGCAGGCCGCGGTAGCGCAACTCGAGGTTGATAGCCATGGAAACAGAGTCGAGCACACCGAAGCGGCACCAAGTGGAGCCCACGCAGGATTTCACAGTGCGCAGGCTCTTGCCGTACGCCTGGCCGGACTCCATGCCTGCGTCAATGAGTTCGCCCCAGATCTCCGGGAGCTGTTCGAGGCGGGCGCCGAACATGTCGATGCGCTGGCCGCCGGTGATCTTCGTGTACAGGCCGTACTTCTTGGCGATCGTGCCGATGACCACGAGCTTGTCGGGCGTGATCTCCCCACCCGGGATGCGCGGGACCACGGAGTAGGTGCCGTCTTTTTGCATGTTGGCCAAGGCGCGGTCGTTGGTGTCCTGCAGGCTGCCGCGGCCGGCGTCGAGCACGTACGCGGAATGCTGCGACGCCAGGATCGAGGCGATGGTTGGCTTGCAGATGTCGCAGCCCGCTCCGGTGCCGTATTTGGCCAGGATGTCTTCGAAGGATGTCAGTTCCAGGACGCGGATCGCGTCGAAAAGTTCCTGCCGGGAGAGCTCGAAGTGCTCGCACAACGCCTTGGAGACTTCGATGCCGGACTTCTTCAGCTCCCCTTCGAGGAGCTTCTTGAGCATCGGCACGCACGAACCGCACTGCGTCCCGGCCCGGGTGCAGGCCTTGAGGCCTGGCACATCGCGGACCGGCTCCTTGCCTTCGCACGTCCCGCACGCGTTGACCGCGTCCCGGATGTTCCCGGCGGGGACGTTGTTGCAGGAGCACAGGATCGCGTCATCGGGCAGTTCGGTGTCGGGGGCGTCCCCGCCGCCGGCGGCCGTCAAATAGGCGCCGGGTTCTGCGGGCAGTTCGCGGCCGAGCAGGGGGCGCAGGCTCATGTACGGGGTGGCGTCGCCGACGAAGATGCCGCCGAGGAGGGTCTTGGCGTCGTCGGTGGTGACGATCTTCTGGTACACGCCGCGGGCGGGGTCGGCATAGACGATTTCCAGGGAGTGCTCGGTCTTGGCGAACGCGTCGCCGAAGCTCGCGACGTCCACGCCGGAGAGCTTGAGCTTGGTGGCCGTGTCGAAACCGGGGAAGGTCGCTTGTCCGCCGTGCAGGCGGTCCGCGACGATCTCGGCCATCGTGTTCGCCGGTGCCACGAGGCCCAGGCACATCCCGCCGAAGTTCGCCACCTCACCGATGGCGAAGATTCCGGGGATCTCAGTCTCGCAAGCATCGGAAATGACAACACCGCCGCGCTGGCCAAGCGTGAAGACCTGTTCCTCGCCCTCCGCTGCACGGAAGAGCTCATCGCGCGGCCTGACCCCGATCGCGACGATCACGATGTCGGCGTCGATGGTGCGGCCGTCGGCCATGAGGACACCGGTGACCTGGCCGTCGTCGTCGGACAAAACTTCCGAGGGGAAGACGCCGCCGTGGATTTCGAAGCCCTTGTCTTTGATAAGTCGGCCCAGTGCCTGGCCGGCGCCTTCGTCGAGCTGGGTGGCCATCAGCCAGGACGCGCCGTCGATGACGATCGGCGTGGCACCCAACCGCTCCGTCCCTGCTGCCGATTCAAGGCCGAGGAGACCGCCGCCGATGGTGACAGCGTTGACCTTGCGGCCCAGCTTTTCCGTGAGCTGCGTGATTGCTTCGTTGATGGCCCAGACGTCTTCGAGGGTGCGGTAGACATGGGTGAGCTCGGCGCCCGGGATCGGCAGACGGGCAGCATTCGAACCAGTCGCAACCACGAGGGCATCGTATTCATAGCTATTGCCAGCCGCGGTTTCCACCGACTTGGCATCGGCGTTGATCTTGACCACCCGCTCGCCAGTGCGCAGGTCCAGGGCCTCGTGCTCCCACATTGACGCGTGTCCGAGGGTGAGGTCGCAGTCCACCTCGATGAGCGCCTTGCTCAGCGTGACCCGGTCATAGGGAAGATGCGCTTCCTCGGTCAGGACCGTGACGTGCCAGCCCTCGAGACCGCGGGTATGCATGGCATCGGCAAAGCGGTGGGCCGCAGGGCCTCCGCCCGCGACCACAATGCGGCGCGGGTTCTCTGAAGGGGAAGTATGTCCGGTCACTGGCGGCCTTTCGCATGTGCCGCAGAACCGTCATCCGCGACTTGTCACTTCAGACTAAAGACACGCAGTTTCGCGTCAGTTTCCCTTTTGTTTCGGGGGCTTAACTTCGGCATCACGGTGAGGATTGCGGTTATGTGAGGTCTCCTTTACGAGCAGGACACATTGATTGCATTCCGGCGAAACATCGCGGGCCTACCGTGAAGTTGTGGCCGCAAACGGCCCGTGCCGGCTGGCGGAATTGGATCCGCCGGACCGGCAGGCTTAGCGATAGGGGCTGAAATGACCGTAATTCTGGATCGGCAAAACCTGATGGGCGCACCGACCGCGTCCGGCTGGCACCGCGTCTGCGCAATCGACGAGCTGGAACCGGCTTGGGGCGAAGCTGCCCTGGTCGGAGGCAAGCAAGTAGCGCTCTTCCGCACTACGCCGGATCAGGTCCTGGCGGTATCCCAGCAGGACCCGGCGACCCTGTCCAACGTCATGGCGCGGGGCATCGTCGGTTCCCGGGGCAGCCGTCCCACCATCGCCTCGCCGCTTCACAAAGAGGTGTACGACCTGGAAACCGGCGAATGCTTCACCAACCCTGAACTGCGGCTCGCCACCTACAACACCCGTTTGGTGGACGGATATGTCGAAGTAGCCGTCTAGGCTGCATCAGGGGCGTCCCGGCGTCGCTGCCCCTACTGGCAGAATGGCCGATATGGACGCACCCAAGCAGTTTCCCGCCGTCGAGCTCCGTATAGAAATTCTCGGTACTGAACCGCTCATTTGGAGGCGGGTGGTCCTCCCCGAGTCGGCCACCGTCGCTGTCCTGCACGGAAGCATTCAGACGGCCTTCGGTTGGAAGGATTGCCACCTTTACGGCGTTAGCGGTGTCGATCGTCAGGGCGTCCGCCGGATCATCATCGGAACCGACGACGACGGCGTGCAACCCGGCGCCGAGCTTGCTGCCGACGTCGGGCTGCTTGAGCTCATTGACCCGGCCCGGCCGGGTAAAGCTCCGCTGGAGTACGAGTACGATTTTGGTGATTCGTGGATTCACGAGATCGAGGTCGTGGGCCCGGCCACTCTCCCTGAAAACACCGTTGCCTGCCTCGATGGCGCGATGCGGGGACCCCTGGAAGACTCTGGCGGGGCAGCGGGCTACGCGAATGTGGTGGCCGTGCTTGGCAACCCTGGCCACTCCGAGCGTGGCCAGTGCGCGAAGTGGCTCGAATTGGTAACCCATCAGCCGGCAGCCGACTTCGACCCCACCGACTTCGATCTCGTCGCGGTGAATGGGCAGCTGTGCCAACTGGCACGACGGATCTGGCCGGGCGACGCTACACCGGAAGACAGGGAGACCGTCCTTGGCCCGGTTTCGTGGTTTCTAAATGCAGCACACCCGGACGGGCTGGAACTGACATCCGCCGGCTACCTCAAACCCGCAATAGTCAAACGGGCCATGACCCAGCTCGGCTGGGATGATGAGTGGCCGATGCCGGGGCGAAATGAGAACAACGTTGTTCCGATCCTGGACCTTCGTGAACAACTGCAGGATTGGAAACTGTTACGCAAGTTTAAAGGAAGGCTGGTCCTCACCCCCGCTGGCCGTCACGCTGTGCAGGATCCTGCAGCCCTGTGGGACTATCTGGCCGAGCGGTTCGCCTTTCCGCAGCACGGCGTCGACAAAGAGGTCATGCGCCTGCTGGTCCATTGGGCTGTTAGCGGCGAGGCGCCCCCGTACAACGTGCGCCGGGAAGTGATTCAGTCGGCGCTCCACGCAAAGGGTTACCGGATGCCTGGCGGCACCGAGATTCCCTTGGATGACGCCTGGCACCTGGATCTGGACAACAGCCGGACCCTCCGGTGCCTGGCATTGCGGGAGTCGGCCAGCTGGAGTCTCCGGAACTCGGAACTGTCTGACGGCGGGCTCAAATTCCTGCTCGACGTGCAGCGTCGATTAGGGGACCGCAGCTACTGAACTGGCTAGCGCCGTCGAAAAAGCAGCAGATGCCCACAAGAAGCGATTCTGTGGGCATCTGCTGCCAGTTCGCGCCTTAAAGCGCGCCACGCGGAAGGTAAGGGATTTGAACCCTTGGTGCGGGGTTACCGCACACTGGTTTTCAAGACCAGCTCCTTAGGCCGCTCGGACAACCTTCCCTGCCTAGTAGTGTTTCATAGGGAGTTGGCTGCGCCAAAAACCTGCCGCCGCGATTAACGCGGTTAAGGTGTCTGAATGGCCAACTGCACTGAGCGAGGGATCGGGAGCACTCTATGAAAGCCGTCTACATCTCCGAACCGGGCGGGCCCGAGGTTCTGGAAATCCGGGACGTCCCTGCTCCGGTTCCAGGCCCCGGCGAGGTTCTCATCGACGTCGTCGCTGCAGGTCTCAACAGGGCGGATGTCCAGCAGCGCCGCGGTTTCTACCCGCCGCCGCCGGGAGCGTCCGAAATTCCCGGCCTAGAGGTCTCCGGCAGGATTGCCGCGTTCGGGCCCGAGGTGAGCAAGCCGTTTTCGGTCGGCGACAAGGTAGTGGCCCTGCTTTCGGGTGGCGGCTATGCGCAACAGGTTGCTGTCCCGGCGGAGCAGGTTTTGCGATTGCCCGACGGCGTGGACCTGGTCACCGCCGCATCCCTGCCTGAGGTAGCCGCAACGGTTTACTCGAACCTCATCATGACTGCACAGCTGCAGGCCGGTGAAACGGTACTGATCCATGGCGCCACTGGGGGCATCGGCACCATGGCCATCCAACTCGCCAAAGCGTACGGCGCTAAGGTCGCGACGACGGCCGGAACGGCCGAAAAGGTCGGAACCGCGAAAGCCTTCCTCGGGGCCGACATTGCCATCAATTACGCGGAGGAAGATTTCGTCGAAAGCCTCAGGGCACAAAACGGCGGCAAAGGCGCGGACGTCATTCTCGACGTCGTCGGTGCCAAATACCTGCAGCAGAACGTGGAAGCACTCGCGGACTACGGCCGGCTGGTGGTGATCGGGCTGCAGGGTGGCGTCAAGGGCGAACTCGACCTCGGCCAGTTGGTCAGCAAACGGGCGGCCATCATCGGCACGGCGCTCCGTCCGCGGCCGGTCGCGGAAAAGGGTGTCATCATGAATGCCGTCCGTGAATCGGTCTGGCCGATGCTGGCCGACGGCCGGATCAAGCCGTTCGTGGCCAAGTCGTTCCCCTTGGAGCGGGTCCGCGAAGCCCACGAATACTTCGATTCCGGCGAGCACATGGGCAAAGTCCTGCTGCTGCTCTAGCGGCGCCCGCCGAACCGGCAGCACGAAGGAGATCGATGTCCATCCGGTACAGCATCCTGGCATTACTTCAGGAGCAACCACGCTACGGCTACCAATTGCGAGCGGCGTTTGAGGAACGCACGGGAGCCGTCTGGCCGTTGAACATCGGACAGGTGTACACCACCCTGAACCGGCTGGAGCGCGACGCTTTGGTCCGCAAAGAGGGCGACGACGGACGCGGCCACGTGCTTTTCAGCATCACCGACGCCGGGACTGCGGAGATCCGTCGATGGTTCGCGACCGCAGTGGATCGTGGAGCGCCGCCGAGGAACGAATTGGCCATCAAGCTGGCGTTGGCCGTCACGACGGCGGGCACCGACGTCCCCGCGCTGATTCAGGCCCAACGGGAGATTTCCTTGCGCGAGCTGCAGGCGTATACCCAGGACCGCAGGGACCTGGCCGCCAACCAAAGAGTGACGGATACGGCCAGGCTGCTCGTCCTGGACTCCCTGATCTTCCATGCCGAGGCGGAGGCCCGCTGGCTGGATCTTTGCGACGCGAGGCTGGTCCAGCAGGCCAACGGCGCCAGCAACGGCATGATCGGAACCGTCCGCTCCACGGGGACACCCACCGCATAAACTGCTCCGCAGGGGAGGTGCTGACATGGAAACATTGACGAATGCCGGCGTCCGGATCCGGCTGCTCGGCCCCGAGGACGCCGACGCGCTGATTCGCTTGGCGGAGACGGACAACTTGTTCGACGAGGATCCTTCAGTCGTGCCGTCAGGCGCGTTGACGTACGACGGCGCCCGCTCCTTTCTGGGCGACCCCGGCGTGCTTTTCTGGCTGGCTGAGCTCGGCGGCGAGACAATGGGATTCCTCCACTGCTGCATTCAGCGCCGTCGTAATGCCGGACCTTGGGCCGAACTGCTCCTCATGGAAATGGGGACTCATGCGCAGTGGCGCCGCCGTGGTATCGGCCGGTCTCTTTTGGCCGTCATGGAGGAGTGGATGCGGGAACACGGGATGGAAGAAGTCTGGGTCCCGGCCAACCTCTATGCGACGGGCTTCTACGAAAAATGTGGTTTCGCTAAGGACGAAGGCGAAATACTCGT
Source organism: Arthrobacter gyeryongensis (assembly GCF_039543785.1). Lineage (NCBI taxonomy): Bacteria > Bacillati > Actinomycetota > Actinomycetes > Micrococcales > Micrococcaceae > Arthrobacter > Arthrobacter gyeryongensis. The sequence continues at coordinate 34,713 of NZ_BAABKK010000026.1, read as the reverse complement.
CAAGGCACTGGGCTGAGTTGCGGCCCGTGAGAGTATGAACGCATGAGCGATCAGGACGACACTCAACCCAGTGGCGAGAGTTTTGACGACATCCCGGTGGAGGGCACAACCTTGGACGCTGGCACGGCACAGAGCACATCGGAAGCAGGTCCGAAGGCCAACGGGAAGCCTGGCGTCAAGAAGGGCAGCACCCTGCAGGACCTCGTCGACGAACCGGCCAAGGTCATGCGGATCGGCACCATGATCCGCCAGCTCCTCGAAGAGGTGAAGAGCGCACCCTTGGACGAGGCAGCCCGCGGACGCCTTGCGGCGATCCACGAACGCTCCATCAAAGAGCTGGAAGAGGGCCTCGCACCGGAACTAGTGGAAGAGCTGGAGCGCATCAGCCTCCCCTTCCCTGAACACGCCACGCCCTCTGACGCCGAACTACGGATCGCGCAGGCCCAGCTCGTCGGTTGGCTCGAAGGGTTGTTCCATGGAATCCAGACCGCCATTGCTGCCCAGCAGGCAGCCCGGGAGCATGCTGTTGCCCAGTTGCAGCTTCGCCAGCTCCCGCCCGGAACCATGATCGCCCCGGGCGTCGTGATTGGCGAAAATGGTGAGCCGCAGCGTGCCCGCCTTCACGGCAAGGAAGCGGAACCAGACGAACCTTCTCGCGTTGAAGACCCGGACCGACACCCGGGTCAGTACCTCTGAGCGCTGGGTTGGGATTCTTTGGGGCCGTCCGACAGGGACGGAAGGATGACGCTGAACTTGGCAAAGGACTGTGGCGCCGTGCCCACGATCGCTTCCATCGCGGCCTTGACCGGTACCACCAAGTGCTTGAAGGCGTAGAAGACGAACAGCTTTACGTCGAACTCGTGGCCGTTGCGAACGAACTGGCGGACTTGTCGTCCAGGGTGCGTGCGATCTGCGTGGAGGCCCAACTCCAGGCGCCCAGTGATGGGCTGGACATTCCTGGATCGCTCGCGGGTGTCCATCGCGCGCTGTCCAAAGCGGGGAACTCTCTTGCCACCACGGCGGAGGCAGCCGCGATGCTGCGTCTCGCCGTCGGGCCCGTTCCTGTAGGAGCCGTTTCGGTACGACGACGCGCTGAAGCCGTTTACGAAAATGTCGAAGAAGCCGAACGCCTGCTGAGGGCCAAGGCCGGCTCGTAGGCTATTGGCGATTTAGGTGCAGACGCGTCTATTCCCACATAACAACTATTAAGCGCCTAGCTTAGAGGGGGCGGAATCCGTAGCCACCCGGTGTGCGGGGCTGGCAGGATGGAAGCCATGACTTCGTCACCGAACCTTACTTTTAACGACGGCAACGCCATCCCCCAGCTCGGCTACGGGGTGTGGCAGGTTGAGGACGATGTAGCCGAAAAGGTAGTGCGTCAGGCCTTCGACGCCGGCTACCGACACATCGATACAGCCAAGATCTATGGCAACGAGGCAGGCGTGGGACGCGCCATCGCATCCTCCGGCCTCAAGCCCGAGGAAATCTTCATCACCACCAAGCTGTGGAATGCGGACCAGGGCTACGAGTCCACGCTCGCGGCTTTTGAAGAATCCATGAACCGCCTCGGCCTGGAAACCCTCGACCTGTACCTGATCCACTGGATGCAGCCGAAGCAGGACAAGTTCGTGGACACCTGGAAGGCGCTCATCGAGCTCCAGAAGCGCGGACGCGTCAAGTCCATCGGCGTCTCCAACTTCAGCAAGGAAGGCCTGCAGCGCCTGATCGACGAGACCGGCGTTGTTCCGGCGATCCACCAGATCGAACTGCACCCGTTCTTCAATCAGGCCGAACTCCGGGAGTTCGCTACGGCGCGCGGCATTTTGACCCAGGCCTGGTCGCCTCTCGGCCAGGGCGGCGAGCTCCTTGAGAACGCCACTATCGCCCAGATCGCTGCCAAGTACGGCGCCACCCCGGCGCAGGTGGTTATCGCCTGGCACTTGGCGATCGGCAACGTCGTGATCCCCAAGTCCGTGACCGAGTCCCGGATCCAGGAAAACTTCGCAGCACTCGGCGTCACCTTGGATGAGGCCGACATTGAGGCCATCAACGGCCTGGACCGAGGCGCCGAAGGCCGCATCGGACCGGACCCGGCAGTCTCCGACTTCGCCTAGTTTCTCAACGGGAAGGCCTCGCACCAAACAGGTGCGGGGCCTTCTTGCGTGTATCAGGCGGGATCTCGCAACGCGGGGTCACTTACGGCCCATTCAGCGGCACCAAATGGGCCGTAAGTGACCCCGCGTTGCTCAGAGGGGAGCGCTGTGGGCTCACCTCGCTGGGCGGAGGGGCGGACCGGTGGAGGCGCGGATCGTCAGATGGGTGGGGAGCTCGGCTTTCATCCGCATCTGGGACCGGCCGGGTCGCAGCCTGCTGACGAGCATGTCCGTTGCGACCCGTCCGGCTTGTTCGATCGGTGCGGTGAGGGTGGTCAGGGGCGGTTGGCAGAAGTCGGCTCCGAAGATGTCGTCGCACCCGACCACGCTCATTTCATTGGGAACGTCGATGCCGCGCTCCCTCAGCCTGACGAGAACGCCGATGGCGACCAAATCGTTGAACGCAATGCACGCAGTGGCCCCGCTGTTGAGCAGGGTGTCGGCGGCGGCTGCGCCGGACCGCGTACTCGGGTGGTAGGGTCCAAGGCGCCGGATGATGATTCCCAACAACTCGGCTCTCTCCTGCAGCGCGTCCCAGCGCCGGCCGTCGGACCAGGAATTCGGCGGCCCCGCGAGATAGGCGATGTCCCTGTGCCCGAGTGAAAACAGATGCTCCATGGCCTGCTGGACCCCCGAAGGAGTATCGATAATCACGCTGGGCACACCGGGTGTGCTGCGGTTTATTGTCACCAAGGGGGATTTGGCAGCGGCGCTGATCAGCTGTTCGTCGCTGAGACGGGTTGCGGGAAGAATGAAGCCGACGGCGGAGCCCCGGAACTCTTCCAGATATGTTGCTTCCAGCTCGACATCCTCTTCGGTGTCGACGAGCAGTTGGGTGTAGCCGGCAGTCTTGAGTTGGTGCTGCGTGCTGCGGATGAAGTCAAAAAAGTACGGATTCGTGATGTCCGGAACCAGGACGGCGACAGCTCCGGACCTTCCTGGGCCAGTACTGCGGGGATATGTGGAGGGGGCGTATCCCAGTTCGCGTGCGGCCGCTTCAATGCGTTCCCGGGTGGCTTGGTTGACGCGGTGCGGTTGGGTTAATGCCCGCGAGACCGTGGAGGCGGCCACGCCGCTGAGAGCGGCAACGTCCCTGATAGTCGGTCCCCGCCCCAGCGGACTGGCTCCAATGCTGGCCTCGCTAATGCTCATTGTGCTGCCCCCTTGCGGCCCCGCAATGCGGTCTGAAAGTCCATCTTCTCTCATTTGCGAACCGCCTTCCCATCTGTGACAGACCGGCCCCAGAAGCAACGATGGCAATTTTTGGCAACCGTTGCACTTGTTGCAGCAACTGTCATAGTGTTCCAGCTAACATCCGGTCTGTCTGGCCGGTTCCCCCGAAGATCTCGGGGCGACTCAACGAGGAGCATTAAGAAGACATGAAGAACTCAAGGACGCGACTTATTGGCGCGGTCGTTCTCGTTTCGCTGGGAGCACTAGGAGTAACCGGATGCGGTGGCGACAACAGCTCCGCAAGCGCGAGCGGCGGCGCCCCCAACGGCCAGGGCAAGACCCTGGATGTCCTGGTCGGTGCCAACACGAACAAAGCCGATCAGTTCAAGGCCTGGCAGACCCACATTGCCGACGCATTCAAGAAGCAGACCGGCGCTGACCTGAAATTCGAGACGTTCGCCAACGCCAACGATGAGCTCTCGAAGATCCAAACCTCCGTTGTCGCAGGCCAAGGCCCGGACGTCTACGCAGTGGGTACGACCTTCACCCCGACCGCGTACTCAACAGACGCCTTCGTGAAGTTCGACTCAAATATGTGGAACAAAGTAGGCGGCCGCGATCGCTTCGTTCCGGCGACGCTCGGAATTTCCGGTCCCGACGCCCAGAACGAAGTGGGCGTCCCCTTCACCTCCAGGCCCTACGTTCTTGCCTACAACACCGAATTGTTCAAGAAGGCCGGGCTCGACAAGCCCGCGAACACCTGGGACGGGCTGCTGGATCAGGCCAAGAAGCTGACCACGGGATCCACGTACGGGTTCGCGACCGGATATGCCGACAACTACACACCGTGGAAGTTTGCCTGGGCAATGGCCAACCAGTCCGGCAACACCCTGGTGGATGGAAAGACGGCCCGCATTGATGACCCGACGGTGCTCAAGGCATATGAAACATACTTCGGCTGGCTGACCAAAGACAAGGTCGTCAACCCGGCCGCAGTGGGCTGGAACGACACCCAGGCTGCAGCTGACTTCGCCGCGGGCAAGTCCGCGATGATGTTGATGACCACCGCATCGTCAAAAGTCACCTTCGATGCCTCACCGGTGAAGGGCAAGTACGCGTACGCCGTGATGCCGACCGTGCCGCCCGGACAGAGCTCCGCGCCCTCCGGTGGCCAGCCGGTGAGCTCAATCATTTCCGGTGACAACATGGTGATCGCCAAGTACTCGGAGAACCAGGACCTCGCCGCTGCGTACATCAAGTTGCTCACCAGCGACGACGAGCAGATCAATTACAACAAGCTGTTCGGGGATCTGCCCACGAACGCTGCGGCGGCCAAGAAGGTCCAGGACGCTGATCCCTCGCTGGCTCCGATCATTGATTCGGCGTCCAAGTCCAAGACCACGCCGTTCACCGGCGCTTGGGGCGACATCCAGCTGGCCCTGACCAACGTCGTCGTTCAGTCCCGCCCCGATCTTGGCAATGGCACCTTCAATGAGAGCAATCTCAAGGCTTCGCTGGCCAAAGCCCAGAAGGACGCACAAGCCTCCCTCGACAGGGCGTCGGCAAACAAGTGAGCATCACGATGAAAAAAGACGCCGCACTGCGGCGCGCCCCGGAGCTTGGCGGGCAACCTCCCGCCAAGCGTCGGCGGACTGTGAGCGAACGAAACCGGCCGCTGTGGATGCTCACCCCGGGTGCGCTCCTGATCGGCCTGATTATCATCGTTCCCCTGATTCTGGGCATCTACATCGCGATGCTTCAGCTCGATCAGTACACCATCCGTAAATGGATCAGTGCCCCTTTCGTAGGACTGAACAACTTCGTCGAAGCGTTCACATCCACTGACTTGGTCCACGCATTCGGCAACAGCGTCGGCTTCTCTCTGATCGCAACCGTCATCACGGTACCGATCGGTGTGTACGCCGCACTCGCGACCCAGAATGCCTATCGTGGCAGGTCGCTGGTGCGCTCGATGTTCCTGATTCCCTATGTCCTCCCATCGTTCGTGGTGGGAAGCTTCTGGCGCACCATGCTCCAGCACGACGGCATCGTCAACAAGGTGCTGACCGGGCTCGGGCTGCCTGCCGGCCAGTGGCTCACCGGTCCGGCGAGCTTCTGGGTACTGATCCTCGTCGAGGTGTGGGCGGCCTGGCCGTTCATCTACCTCATGGCATTGTCGGGCCTTCAATCCGTGGACCAGGAAGTCCACGAGGCCGCGGCCATCGACGGCGCCCTGTGGTGGACGAAGCTGCGCTACGTGATCTTTCCTTATTTGCGCGGGCCAGTCGCCTTGGCCTGCCTCATCGCGACCCTCCACCACATGAACAACTTCTCGCTTGCTTTCTTGCTTTTCGGAGTCCCTGCTCCATTTGACGTGCAAGTACTGCCGACCCTCGTTTACAGCATGAGTTTCACCAGCCTGCGGTTCGGCATGGGCGCGGCGATGGCACTGATCTCGCTTCTGCTGATTGCCGTACCGCTCTACTTCTACCTGAAGGCCGTTCGACTCGACACCGGCACCGACGCGGGAGGCAAGAAATGAGCAACAACCAGGCCCCCGACGTCGTTATGGAGGTCCCGCTGGATACCTCCCCGGCGCTTCCCGCTGGAAGCGCGCCCCGCAAGGCCGGGCGGCAGACTGCCGCGGTATACCGGCTGCTTCCGACACCTCTGCTGGTCGGAGGCACCATTCTGCTGTGCGCCATGGTCGGGATTCCCCTGCTGTACATCGTGTTTTCGTCCATGAACTCCGATGTGGAGGTAGCCAGGGGAGCGTTCTTCCCGACCGAATTCACCCTGGCCAACTACACAAAGATCTGGAGCACGCTGCCCTTGGGCAACGGGCTGATCAACAGCGTCATGATCGCCGGAGCGGTCGCCGTCGTTTCCTCGTTGTTGGGCATCATCACCGCCTACGTGCTGGTCCGGTTCGAGTTCGTGGGCCGCCTCAGCATTCTGCGCGGGCTCATCGGTTTGCAAAGCGTTCCCGGCGGCCTGCTGCTGCTCCCTGTGTTTGTTCTCTTTGCCTCGGCGGGCAACTATCTGGGAGTCACTGTCATTGGAACCTACTGGGGCCTTTTCCTGGCGTACCTGACGTTTGCGCTGCCGTTTTCCATCTGGGTCATGGTCACCTATCTGAGGGGCTTGCCTAAGGAACTGGAGGAAGCAGCCCGCATCGACGGAGCCTCCTCCCTCGGTGTTCTTTTCCGGATCATCTTCCCGCTTAGCTGGCCCGGATTGGTGGTCGCCGGCGTCTTTTCCTTCCTGCTCGGCTGGAATGATGTCATGTTCGCCTCGGTCCTGACCCGTCCAAATACCCAGACCGTTGCGGTTGTACTGCAGATCTTCGGTTCCTCCGCGGAAGGTGGGGCGCTGCCCCTGTATGGCCAAATGATGGCCGCATCCTTGGTCTGCGCCGCCCCGGTGGTCATCCTCTACCTCATCTTCCAGCGTTTCCTCGTCGGCGGCCTGACTGCCGGCGGCGTCAAATAGGCCGGCCACACCGGCTGCCACCCATGTATTACTTCAAGGAGAAAACGACGTGACCGTCAAGCAAACCCAGTGGACACTGTCTGGATTCGGCGACGAAATAAGCCCGGACCCGTTCATCCAGATCGCAGTTCTGCAGGCCTTGGGCGCCAACCACATCGAAGTCCGCAGCGCTTGGGACACCAATATCGTGGAGCTGTCCGAAAAGGACCTCGCCCGGCTGGAGCAGATACTGCGCGGGCAAAACATGGGGGTGTCCGCCATCGCCTCTCCCATCGGCAAGGTCGACATCACCACGCCTGTCGCCTTCGAGGTGGACCGCCTCCACGCGGCCATCCGGGCCGCAAAGGTCCTAGGCACCCGCTACATCCGGATCTTCTCCTTCTATCGAGAGGAAGGCATCAGCGCTGAAGACATCCGCGACGCCGTCATGGTGCGCATGCGTGCCTTGGCCGCGGAGGCCCAGGCGCACGACGTCGTACTCCTCCACGAAAATGAAAAGGACATCTACGGCGACACGCCTGAACGCGTCCTGGACATCATGACGACTGTTAATTCCCCGGCGTTGCGGGTTGCCTGGGACGCCGCGAACTTCGTCCAGGTGGGTGTCAAACCCTTCAGCGAGGCCTACCGCATGCTCCGCCCGTACCTGGAATATCTCCAGGTCAAGGATGCCCGCGCCGATGACAGTTTGGTGATGCCGGCTGGGGATGGCGACGGCCAACTCCGCGAAACCATCAGCGCATTGAAGGCGGACGGGTTCGAAGGCTTCGCTTCCTTGGAACCCCACCTGGCAAACACCCATCACCTCGGGGGATTCTCCGGACCTGCGGCGTTCGGAGTTGCGGGCCGCGCATTCAACCGGCTCCTCGCTGAAGCCGGAGTTGGTACCAAATGACCACAGCAACCACGCCCAAGCGTAAGCTGCGGACCGCCGTCGTCGGCTGCGGAGTCATCGGCCGCCAGCACGCCCGGGTTATCACCGACAACAAGGATCTGGAGCTTATCGCCCTCGTTGACCCGGTTGGGCCAGCCGCGGCTGCGCTGGCAGGCTCCGTTGAGAACGAGCTGCACCACCCTCGTCCGGCTGTTTACTCGTCGCTGGCAGCAGCGCTGAAGGACGCGGACATCGACCTCGTCGCAGTCTGCACGCCAAGCGGCCTCCACGCCGACCTGGCCGTCGAGGCCCTGAACGCCGGCAAGCACGTCATCATCGAAAAGCCCATCGACGTGGACTTGCCCAGCGCCAGGCGCGTTGCGGATGCGGCGGCTGCCGCGACCGGGCAGGTCGTCTCGGTGATCAGCCAGCACCGCTTCGATCCGGCCAGCGTCGCCGTGGCCCGCGCGGTCCGGTCCGGACGCTTCGGCAGGATCACCTCGGGAGTGGCTTCGCTGGCCTGGTGGCGGGGCCAGAACTACTACGACTCCGGCCAGTGGCGGGGCACCTGGGAGCTCGACGGCGGCGGGGCCGTGATGAATCAAGGCGTTCACAGTGTTGATCTGCTTCTTTGGTTCCTGGGCACCCCTGTTCAGATCCACGCCCATACTGCGCTTCTTGCCCACGAGCGCATCGAGGTGGAGGACACGGCAGTTGCCACTGTCCGCTTCGCCTCGGGCGCCCTGGCAGTCATCCACTGCACCACCGCGGCCTATCCCGGACTCACTGCCCGGATCCAGGTCCACGGCGAGAAGGGCTCGGCTGTTGTCGACAATGATCGGCTGCAGTATTTCCACGCCGCAGACAACGCTCCTGTAGAGGGAGAATCTTCCTACGGCGTGGCCGGGGCCGGGAACCAGTCCGAACTTGAGGTCGGGGCGCATGATGCCTCAGCCAACATCGACGGATCGGATGACCTGCAGACCGCGCACCAAAAGCAGTACGCAGACGTCGTCGAAGCCATCCGCGAAGGAAAAGATCCGCGGGTCGGAGTTCAGGAAGCAACCGCGGCCCTGGCCACGGTGCGGGCCCTTTACGTGTCGGCAACCTTGGGGACGGCCGTGTACTTCGAAGACGTCCTGGCCGGCAAGTATGACGACCTCGTCGTCCACACCGGGGGCGCCTAAGTCTGCCTGACTGCCGTGCTGGTGCCGCTCTTTGCGGCGCCAGCACGCAGATCGCGCAACCACCCCAGGGCTTCTAGTTCGTCGGAGAAATACCGGGTCGGGCACTGCGGTGCGGGGAGCCCGTGCCTGCCGTGGGCAATGACACGGTCCACGGGCGTGCTGCCCAGGATCGCAAAGGCCGTGATGGTGGCGGCCTCACTGAAGAATCGGACAGCGTCGCGGCTGACGGACTCGACGCCGATGACCTGCAGCAGCACCGCGGCGCCCGTTCCGCCCGTCAGAGCCACGTATCTTTCCCGGACAAGCGCTCCGTCCTCTGCGGTGATCCGGCGGCCCGGGCGCAAAGTGATCCGGAGTACCCCTTCACCCCTGTCCTCAACACGGACATTTTCATGTTCTGAACTGAACCACGCCTCGCCTCCGTCCGCACCGGAAACGGTGTCGACCTCTGCGTCGCGGTGTAATTCGCCCTCGGACTGAACCAGCGTTGTCATCAAATCCCCCAGATGTGATTTCACTGCAACTCCATTGACGCAGTCCCCGGATGAGCAACATTCGGGTGTGATCACAGTACCGGTGAGGTTGCCCGGCGTCCATGATTAGTAAGTATGCGGAGTGTTCCCGAGGGAGTCCGTCTGGAATCAACTAGCGGGCACAGCGAAGGGCGCACCCCGATGGGATGCGCCCTTCGCTAGACGGTCAGGTCAGTCCTTCTTGAAAGCGTCCTTGACCTTCTCGCCGGCCTGCTTCAAATCGCCTTTGGCCTGGTCGGCCTGGCCTTCCGCCTTCAGGTTTTCGTCGCCTGTGGCGTTACCGGCAGCTTCCTTGCCCTTGCCGCCAGCCTTCTCGGCAGCGTTCTCAATCTTGTCGCCTAGTCCCATGGTGTTCCTCCTCTGGTTCGGCAGCCGATCGATCCGGCCGTTACTACATACTAAGCATGCTTCGGGTTTGGATTTCAAGTCCGGGGCGGCTACCCGATGACTAGGCACCTCTACCAGCCCGGGGACTCGACGACATTCCGATGGCCCTACGGACGGCTTCGAACGCTGACAAGGTCATTACGCAGACTTGAACCGCGAGGCCACCGACTCACACGTAGCGGCGACATCAACGTCGCCGGCTGTCTGCTCTGCTAGTACTTTGGCTAGGCGATTCGGCCAGAGAACGTGAATGCCGCCGGTGGCGAACGCGCCCCCGATCAGGGGCCAGTCGGCTTCGACGAAGCACAGCGCCCCGGTGACCGGCACATCTCCGACGAGGTCGCGTACGAGTCCGACCTGTTTGAGCACCCCATCGACCAGGTTCGTGCAGTCGCGCCGGCCGACGAGGAGCTTCTCGACGCGCGGGCGAAGGATGCCGCCGTCGATCTTCAGCTCGGGCCGCCCCTTGTACCGCTTGGCGTCGATCACCCAGACCCCCTGGCGGGTTATGGCGATATGGTCGATGTTCGCCTTCGAACCGGGGATTCGGCGGTCATGAAGGACCGCGACGCCGGCGGTGGCGAGGGAATCCAGCCTGGCCCCGAGTCGTTCCTCGCCGATCGCACCCTGGTCCCAGGCCTTGGTGCTTTGCCGCTCGTCAGAGAGCGCGACGGCGAGACCACCCAATCGGCCCCACTTCTCGCGGAGCCTCGCCTCATCCTTGGCCTTGCGGCGCTCGTATTCTCGTCGCGCTGACGAACCGGCTACTCCGGACGCGGTGGGCGATAAGTCCTCATCGGCTAGTTCGGGTGGTCCGGCCGGTTGGGGATCCGGGGACTTGGCCACGGGGACGCACCCCAGACAGCGGACAGTCTTCGTGGCGGCTTCGTAGATCGCTTTCGTGCCGGGCGGAAGAGGAGTCCCGCAATCCCGACATGCCCCGGCGTACCGAAGCCTTATCTGCTTCATGAGGATGCGGACTGGGTTGCTGGGTCGGAGATACGCGCTGGCATGGTCCATTCTCACTCTCAGAGGGGGACGTTTCTGGGAGGTACCGCATCCGGTCTCGTCCAGACTCCGGGGTTGGGTCCGTCCCGTGCCTGACAAGGGGAACGCACCGGGGTGTCAGGGATAGACGAAGCCCGTAGACCGTGGCGGCTTCCTGTGGCCCGCAGATCGGTCACTCCCCGGATCCAGGGCGTGCGCCCGCAAATCGATAAACTCCATGTGAGGATAGGGAAATGCAGACGACGATCCGGGTTGTCAGGCACAGCCACCTTGATAGCGGAACCATTGAGGGCCTTCGGTCCCTCTTCGACGCCGAATATTACGAGACGTTCGGCGTGTGGGATCCTGACCATCCCTATGGGTATTCGCCCGCCGATGTCCATGTCCTCGCTTTCGATGGTCTAGGCCTCCTTGGTCACGTCGGATTCCAGACGAGGCTGATCGGCGTCGGCCCTATCGGGATCCTTGTGGGTGGCACCGGCGGGGTACTCGTGGCACCTCCAGCACGAGGAACAGGACTCGGCACTCTGCTGATGAGACGCACCCGGGTGGCCATGGAGACAGCTGGCGCGGATTTCGGCTACCTCGGCTGCCGTGAAGAGATCGCGCCGTTCTATGAGTCCTGCGGCTGGCGGCGGATCCGAGCGCAAGAGCGGTGCTTTTCACGACTTGACGGAACCACAATCATCGAGTCCGTGGACAGTCCGATCCTGATCTGCTCCGCGGGTAAGACCACCGCATCGTGGCCCGCCGGACCGATCGACCTTCGGGGAACCCCTTGGTAGGGCACTGAGGATGACGGTCGCTCTAGGGCCTTTCGCTCCAATATATATGCGCGCATAAGCCGCGGCGCCCGGCATCATTTGCTGCAGGCCGCGCATGCCCTATCCTGCGATGAGCTCCTTGACCGGCCCCTCGTGCAGGGCTAGATAAACAATGTCCCGGATCTGGTTGGCCTGTGGATCCGTCATGGTCCGGGCGATGGGGCGAAGCACCAAACGTATGAGGGCGTTGGCCTGTCCGTCGCGGATGCGGAGCCGTTCCCGCGCTGCCGCGGGGAGTTCTCCGGATGCAGTCAGCGCCAGGAGCTCCACGCTTTCCAAGTCTTCGGCTTGCTCGCCCAAGGCTGTCCGTACCCGGTCTCCGAGCACTTCGGCGTTCAGATCTGCCGGAACGACGATCGAGATGTCCCTCCGGATGGAGGGCATCTGGGACACCGGTTTCCATCGGGAGAGATCCAGCATTTGCTGTTCGACTCTTTTGTCCGTGGACCTGAGCAACCTGATGTCGGGGATGCCTTTGCGGAGCATCAGGGCACGGTCCAAACCCATCCCCAGAGCCAGCCCGGACCACCTTGCGGGATCCAGGCCGGCCTCGGAGAACAGATGCGGGGCCATGAGTCCGCACTCCGCGAGTTCGAGCCATTCCCCGTCCATGAGGACATCGAGCTGCAAGCCCTCCCTGGTGTAGGGGTGAACCGCCGGAACTGCTCGCCACTGCGCCCCTGGAATGACCGCTTGCACGAGGGAGGCAAGCATTTCCTGGAGATCACCGGAGCCGCGTCGTTCCCGGGAGCTGACGCGCCACAAGTCGACCTGGTGTGGCGTACCCACGTGGGTGCGGTCGATGGAATCGCGCCGGTAGGCAAGACCGGGGATGGCCCAGAGCTCGTCGTTGGATTCGGCTGAATCCAACTCCCGCAGCAGAGAGGGGATGGAAGCCGAAGTATGGCTGCGGAGCATCACCGTAGGACTGACGTAGCGGGAATATCTTTGATCCCTGGTCACGTCCGATTCGTTGAACCCCAGGCGGTCGTAGTTGTCGGCCACGCTCACCAGAGGGCTGTGTCGAACGATCCGTGAAGGCACACCCCATTTGCTGCCGAGCGCGTCGATGACGCCTTGCAAGAGTGTTTGCATTGCATGAGGTCCGCCGTCCGGATTTGAGAGATCCCGGGTGGTCAGAGCATCGTTGAGTTCGGAGGGACTGAGATAAGCAGGCATTGCTGGTCCTATTGTTTGGATTTGAGTGGCGGGTTACTTCCCCCGACTCGAATCCGGCGCCAGGACCTAGGCGCGCGCCTGAGAGCCCTCGCGACCGGAACCCGGTCGGGGGCAAGTAAATCGGCGCATGGAGAGCATGGGGTGACTATACCCCAGCTGCCGACCCTGATCGTCGGCGTCAGCGCTTCGCGCAGCTACAAACCGAGGTCTTTGACGGCAGTGACCCAGTTGTGGGCGATCGCCTCCTGGGCAGCCGACAGGGTGACCTTGTGAGCGCAGATGGCCCTGTGCAGAGTGTTCTCCACCGCGTCTTTCGGGTTCGTGGTGCCCGTGGCGCTCGCCTTGTTCGGCTCAGGCCACAGATTCGAGACGGAGTTGGTACCGCCGAGCTCCAGGCTGATCAGGTGATCGTATTCCGTGGTCTTCATGGCGACCTGGCCGTATTCGCGCAGGCTCTCGGCCTTCACCTTGTCCGTGTTCGAAGCGGGCGGGCGCACCGTGGCCGTGTAGCCGCTCGTGCAAATGGTTGAATCGATGTTCTCCTGGGTAACCGCTGGATCTGCGGCCCCTGGAGTGCAGGCCGGGTCGGGCAGGTACTCGCCGGTGGCGGCGTCGACCACTTTGGCGGCGCACTGTCCGGCGGCAAGCTGCTCGTCAGTTGCGACGATGCCGGGGGAGTGGATGGACTTCACGGCTGCAGCCGCCGCACCGGAAGGTGTGTTTCCAGCCGCCGCAACTGCCTGAGGAACTGCCGGCGACGCGGACTTGGCCGTAGGTTCGGCCGGGTGGGTTCCCTGTTGGCATCCCGCGAGGGCCAATGCGGCAAAGAGGAATGCGGTGGGCAGGGAGAGACGATTGCGGAAGTTCATGATCCTCAGGTGTTCGGGAGCTCGGAAGTCTGCCCCCGGAAAGGGGGAACGACGGGCGGGAGCCAGTAACTCCCGCCCATCTTTTCTATCCTGTTGCCTGAACTTCGCAGCGCCCGGCGCACCGGGCGTCGCGAGCCCAGGCATTCACCCCCGCGCCGTGGAAGCCGCCAAGAACCTAAAAAATAAGCCCCGCCATTCCAATGGATTGGCGGGGCTTTTCGAGCTTCCTATCAGAATCGAACTGATGACCTTTTCATTACGAGTGAAACGCTCTACCGACTGAGCTAAGGAAGCACCGCGTTATCGGCCGGGTACCGGCTGAATCACGCAAGATACAACTGTAATAGAGTCACGTCGTCCGGGTCAAAACAGCCCCGGGCGGAGCTACCGCGGCGCCGTTGTTGCGGAATTCATCCGCTCGTCGCGCCGGGTTCAGGCCGTCGTCGCGGACCGGGGCCAAGCTGGGCGGACTAACATGGCCGCACGATTTCGGTCATCAACCAGCGAAGGGGCGCCATGAGCATGGACAGCGGCAAGAGGATCAACGCGGACGACGCCGGGGCACATCGTGCGCAGCGGCTCCGGCTTGCTGTCTTGGATATGGTGGGCACCACGATTACCGACGATGGTCTCACAGAGCGTGCTATGTCCCGCGCCCTGCAGGAGACCGGCGTCGAGCCTGGTTCGCCGCGCTTCGAAAGCATGCTCGGCTACGCCCGGGACACCATGGGCTTTTCCAAGTTGACCGTCTTCAGCCACCTTTTTGAAGAAGCTCAACGGGCCGAGAGCGCCAACAAGGCTTTCGAACGCGCCTACGACGATCTGATTGCCGACGGCGGCGTCCGGGCTATTCCAGGCGCCGAGGAAACCATCGACTGGTTGCGGGACTCCGGCGTGAAAGTCTGCCTGGCTACGGGCTTCGGCCGGCACACACAGAACATGGTGCTTGAGTCGCTGGGGTGGATGGGGAAGGCGGATCTCAGCCTGTGCCCCGCTGACGCCGGCCGCGGTCGCCCTTACCCGGACATGATTCTCACGGCCGTGTTGGCTCTTGACCTGGACGATGTCCGTGAGGTCGTCGTCGTGGGGGACACAAGCTCGGACATGTTGTCCGGCGTTCGCTCCGGCGCCTCCGCCGTGGTGGGCGTGCTCACCGGTTTCCACTCCGAGGCGGCTTTGCGCGCGGCCGGCGCCACCGCCGTCGTGCCCTCAGTCAAGAACCTTCCCGCGCTGCTGGAGCCCCGCGCCGCACGGCTCTAGCGCAGGCCTAGTCGCTGAGGACTGGGATTTCGTGGGTCTGAAGGCAAATTCCCTGCGGGAATCAGCACATAGTCCCGTCCGAAGGCGCCTTTCCATCCACGAAGTAGTTGTCCACGGCGTCGGACACGCATTGGTTGGAGCGGCCGTAGGCGGTGTGGCCTTCGCCCTTCCACGTCACGAGGGAAGCGTTGCCGAGTTGTTTGCGCAGCGAACCAGCCCAGGCGACAGGCGTTGCGGGGTCCCCGGTGGTGCCTACAACCACAATCGGCGCCGCACCGGTGTACTTGATGGGAGCAGGCGTGTGCACCGGCTTATAGGGCCAGTCCTTGCAGTTGATGCCGGTGTAGGAGAAGTAATAGCCGAAGGTGGGGGAGAGTTGCTTCAATCGGGCTTCTTCGGAACGCATCCCGGCTGTATCCGTGACCATAGGGTAGTCAAGGCAGTTGATGGCGTTGAACGCGAACGAGGTGTTTGACGTGTAGGTGCCGTTCGGGTCCCGGTCCGCGCCGAAGTCGGCAATCCGAAGCATGAGCGACACGTCGCCCTTGAACGCTGCCACCAGAGCCTGGGTCAGGACAGGCCACGATTCGTTGTCGTAGAGCGGGGTGAAAATACCGCTGACGAACGTAGCCCCGGTGACGAGCCGTCCGTCTTTGGCGCGTTTTGGATTCTGCTCGACGTCGGCGATGAGGTTCTGGATCTGCTGCACGCCATTATCGACACTGCCGGTCATGGGGCATCCGGATTTTGCCTGGCAATCCGCCACATACGTTCGGAGTTCTTTTTCGAACGCCTCTGCCTGTCCCGCGGTGAGGTCCTCGTTGTTGAGGGACGGATCCACTGCGCCATCCAAAACGAGCTTGCCTACGTTGTTCGGGAACAAGGACGCATAGGTGGCACCGAGGGAGGTTCCGTAGGAGAAGCCCAGGTAGTTGAGTTTTGCGTCGTTCAGCACTGCGCGGAGGATGTCCATGTCCTTGGCGGAGCTGGCGGTGTCGATGTGCGGCAGGGCGGGCCCGGACTTTTCCACGCACTGGGCATTCATGGCCTTCGTGTCGGCCAGCGCCGCGGCGACGCCCTGGTCAGTGTCGTAGTTGTAGACCTTCTCGCGGGAGGCGTCCCGCTCGGCATCGCTGAGGCACGTTACCGGCGCAGACCGCTTGACGCCGCGGGGATCGAAACCCACCAGGTCGAAGCTGGACCGCAGCTTGCTGGTGAAGTGTGTTTTCGCCGCGTCCCTCACGAAGTCATAGCCTGAAGCTCCGGGGCCACCAGGATTCACCAGTAGTGAACCCTTCTTTGTGCCCTGGCTCTGGAGCCGGATGGCAGCGATGGAGATGCTGTCACCATTGGGTTTTGCGTAGTCCACCGGCACTTTGATGTTGGCGCACTGGAATCCCTGCTCGCAGGACGTCCAGTTCACTTTTTGGGAGTAGAAGCTTTCCAGTCCTGCCGGCGCCGCGGCTGCGATGGACGCGTCCGGGGTGCTGACGTTACCGGACCCGTTGCTGGCGCCATCATTGGGCACCGGTACCGAGAACACGCAGCCGCTCAGCAGCAGGCTCGCGGTGACCGTGGCAGCGACTGCCGCTGCCGCCCGCCGCAGTGAGGGGAACCGTGTCCTGGAACTGGACCCGGCGGGCCGGCGTCGTGCGGGGGTCATGCGTTTCTCCTCAGGCTGGGGAAGCGTGCTGTGTTTCTAAACTATCCGGCTATTGCTGAATCAGGCTGCTCGCCATGGATTCGACGGCCAACAGCGGTGCCACGTTGGTCGTGGTGATCCGCACTCGCGCCTTGTTGATGGCATCCATGCGCGCCAAGGTGATCTCTGGCGTGGAGCTGGCCGCGTAGCCCTCCAGTTCACTCCTGAGTTCAACGTTGACCAACTCGACCGCGTTCCCCAGCTGAATGACCAGGACGTCCCGGTAGAAGGACAGTAGATCGGTCAGCGTGCGGTCGAGGGAATCGGTGATGGATCGCTTGGCACGGCGTTTCTGGTCGTCCTCAAGCTGTCTGACCTGGCTGCGCATCGACGGCGGCAGGGTGCCCGACTCCGGAGCGCCCAGGCTCGCGAGCAGGGCGACCTTCTCGGCGGCGTCGCGTTCGTCGTTGGAACTGTTGGCCTCATCCGTTGCGATCTTGACCAGCTTTTCGGCCATCATCACGGCAGCAGTGACGCCCCGCAGGCCCAGCGGGAAACGGACAGTCTCCATCCGGCGTTCCCTGGCTTCCGGATCGCGGGCCAGTCGACGCGCAATTCCGATGTGGCTTTGGGCTGCGCGGGCGGCCCTGTCCGCAATGGCGGGGTCGACGCCGTCGCGCTTCACCAGCAGGGCGGCGACGTCGGCAGCCGGTGGAATCCGGAGGCTCACCGGGCGGCAACGCGAGCGGATGGTGACCAGCACATCGGCGGGCGACGGCGCGCACAGCATCCAGATGGTCCGGGGAGTCGGTTCTTCGATGGCTTTGAGGAGCACGTTGGTGGTGCGTTCGGCCATGCGATCCGCGTCCTCCACCACGATGATGCGCCAACGGCCGGTAGCCGGCCGGTCGCCCGCCTTGGACACCAACTGGCGGGCTTCGTCGATGGTGATGGTGACCTTCTCCGTGCGGACAAAGGTCACGTCGGAGTGGGTTTCGCCCAGGATGGTCCGGCACGATGCGCATTCGCCGCAGCCGCGAAGTGCGACGTCGTCCTGTTCGCAATTCAATGCCGCGGCGAATGCCTTGGCCGCGTTGGAACGGCCTGAACCCGGCGGACCGGTGAACAACCATGCGTGCGTGAGGCCCTCGCCTTGGGCGGCGGCGCGCAATTGTGCGACGACGGGCGCCTGGCCCTGGAGCTCGTCCCAGACGCTCACGTGCGGCTCCCGAGCAAGTCCTGTACACGCCGCAGGATCTGCGCGGCGAGATTTTCGACGGCGTCCTTGGCGGGCAGCACAAGGTACGTCTCCGGGCGGGCCTCCGCCAGTTCCAGGAACGCCGCACGGATGCGGGCATGGAAATCGTCCGGTTCCGACTCGAGCCGGTCCTCGGCAGCGTCTCCGGCTGTTCTGCGGTCCCGGCCATCGCCCGGGTGGACGTCCAGGAGCACTGTCAGGTCCGGCTCGAGGCCTTCGGTGGCCCATTCGTTGAGCCGCCTGACGTCGACGGTCCCGAGGTCCCTGCCGGCACCCTGGTAAGCGACGGAGGAGTCGATATAGCGGTCCGTGATCACCACAGAACCCTGCGCCAAGGCCGGGCGGATGACCTGGCTTGCGTGGGCAGCCCGGGATGCGGCGAACATCAGGGCTTCGGTCCGGGGGTCGATAGTGCCGTGGCCGTGGTCCAGCACCAAGGAACGCAGCTTCTCGCCGATCGGGGTGCCCCCGGGCTCGCGGGTGCGCAGCACCGAAAAGCCGAGGGACTCAAGCGATTCAGCCAATCGGGCGGCCTGCGTGGACTTGCCGGCGCCATCCCCGCCCTCGAAGGCGATGAAGAGTCCTGGGCCCGAGTCCGGCGTGGGGCTCTGGTCCTGCTTGAGGCGCTGCGTAGTCACGGATCTAAGCGTACAGAGGAACTCTGACAGTGCCCGACGACGGCGCTCGCCCACCTGCGCGGGACCGAACCTGCCGCTCGACGAGACGGAGCCGTAACACCTTTCCAACGCCCGCGCCCCGCGCCGTAGGCTGGGGCAATGAGTCTTTCCCGAGAACATGCCGCAGATCTGTCCCCAGACACTGTGGTGGTGGCGGCAGGCCGTCCCGAACGAAGCCATGACCAACCCGTCAACCCGCCCATCGTTCTGTCCTCCACGTATTTCGGCACAGGAGCACTGAGCGACGGCGACCGCGGCTACGGACGCTATGCCAACCCCACGTGGGATCCGTTCGAGGAAGCACTGGCCCAGCTGGAAGGAGCCGAACTGCCCGGTTTGCTCTATGCCTCGGGCTTGGCCGCAGTGAGTTCCGCGTTGTCGCTCGTGCCGGCCGGAGGTGTCCTGGTCATGCCGACGCACAGCTACGCAGGATCGCTCGTCATGGCCACCGAACTCGCGGCCAAGGGCATCCTTGAACTGCGGACCGTTGATATCGCGGACACCGACGCCGTCAAGGCGCAACTCGCCCCCGCCGATGGAATACCCGCCAGCATGCTGTGGATTGAAAGCCCCACCAACCCCATGCTCGGCATCGCCGACGTACGGGCACTGGCCACCGCCGCGCATGAAGCCGGCGCCATCGTGGTCACGGACAACACCTTCTCCACGCCGCTCGTTCAGCAGCCCCTCAGCCTGGGCTCCGACGTCGTGCTCCATTCGGTGACCAAATACCTGGCTGGACACTCCGACGTCGTACTCGGCGCCTTGGTGACCTCGAATGCGGAGCTGCGCGCGGAACTCCTTCACCACCGGATCATCCACGGCGGCATCGCGGGCCCCTTCGAGGCGTGGCTCGCGCTCCGAGGCCTGCGCACGCTGGCACTCCGGATCGAGCGCTCGCAAGCTTCTGCCGCGACGTTGGCCGAGCGGCTGAGCACCCACCCGCGCGTCGAGTCGATCCGCTTCCCGGGCCTGCCCACCGATCCCGGCCACGAACGGGCCAAGTCCCAGATGAAGGGCTTCGGCTCCATCTTGTGCATCCAGTTGGCCGGAGACGGAACCCGCAGCGGGGCCGACGCAGCAGATCAACTGGTTCGTGCATTACGGTTGTGGATCCCCGCAACGTCGCTGGGCGGGGTCGAATCCCTCATCGAACGCCGACGCCGGCACACCGCGGAACCGCTCAGCGTGCCGGACAACCTGATCAGGATGAGCGTCGGGATCGAGAACGTCGAAGACCTCTGGGCGGATTTGGAGCAAGCGCTCAAGGCGCTTGACCGCTAGGCTTGAGGGCGTGGACGGAAAAATTTTGATTTCATACATCCAGAATGGAATTTGGTTCATTCTGGGACTGGTTGCCTTCGCTTTGGAGCTGTGGGCGCTGGTCGATTGCCTGCGCCACAAGCCCTCGTCCTACGAAGCCGCATCCAAGCGCACCAAGACCTTCTGGCTGGCCCTGACCGGCGTCGCCGCGGTGATCGGCGGGCTATCGCTCCTCGGTGGCGGCGGTGGCTTCGGCATCTTTGGCATCGCAGCCGTCACGGCAGCGTGTGTCTATTTGGCGGACGTCCGTCCCGCGGTAAAGGAAATCGGCAACAGCGGCCGCAACCAGGGGCCGTACGGTCCCTGGTGATCCCCACCGGCTCCCTAAGCTCGCAAGCTCGCTCAGGGAACCCTGCCGGCGTGGGCCCAACCGGCTCCCTAAGCTCGCAAGCTCGCTCAGGGAACCCTGCCGGCGTGGGCCCAGGCCCGCCCGCGGCCAACTAAGCGGGAGCCACCGCTGACCAATCGACGGTAAGTTCCCCAAGGCGCCAGCGCGACGTTCCGTCCTGAAGGGGCCAACCGGCGTCGCGCATTGATTGGCACATAGCGGTCCACCGCTGCTTGCTGCCAAAGGACGCGAGCGGTGCGGCTTCCAACCATGCCTGGTCCAGCGCATTCAGGAAAGCATGAATGCGTTCTCCGGGGACGTTGCGGTGGATGAGTGCCTTCGGGAGGCGTTCGGCCACGTCGGAGGGAAGTTCGAAACCGCCGAAGCGCATGGACAGGCTCAGGCTCAGCGGCCCGTCCGGATCCAACGCAACCCACGTCACCCTGCGGCCGATTTCGTCACACGTGCCATCGATGAACAGTCCCCGCGGTGCCAGCCGAGACTGCACCAGCGTCCAGATCCCCGCCACGTCCGATTCCTCGTATTGCCGCAGCACGTTGAAGGCCCGCACCAACACGGGATTGCCTGGAACAGGAACCTCGAAACCGCCCACGTGGAAGCTGAGCCCGGGCCTTTCCAGGGATTTCGCGATCCGGACGCGCTCGGGTTCGATCTCGATCCCGCACACGCGGACGTCGGGGCGGACTGCCTGCAGCCTTTCGAAGAGTTCGACGGCGGTGGCCGGGGAAGCGCCGTAGCCCAGGTCCACTACCAAGGGGTCGACGGCGGAGCGTAGACGCCATCCCTGCGGGCCCGCCAACCAGCGGTCCAGACGGCGCATGCGGTTGGGATTGGTGGTGCCCCTGGTGATGTTGCCGACGGGTTTGCCGCGTCTTCCCTGCACCCGCTCCGCTTTTTGCACCACGGTCCCACTTTATCCTCCAACGCGGGGTCACTTACGGCCCATCCGGCCCGCAAACATCGGCGCTAAGTGACCCCGCGTTGAGGCGTAACGCCCGGCAACAGCAGGGCATGATCGCTTAGGATGAAAACCATGACTTACAAGCTGATTCTGCTGCGCCATGGCCACAGCGACTGGAACGCCAAGAACCTGTTCACCGGCTGGGTGGACGTCGACCTGAACGACCAAGGCCGCGAGGAAGCAGCGCGCGGCGGAGAGCTCCTGGTCGAGAACAACGTTCTCCCGGACATCCTGTACACGTCCCTGCTCAAGCGGGCCATCAACACCGCGAACATTTCCCTCGACAAGGCCGACCGCGGCTGGATCCCGGTCAAGCGCGACTGGCGCCTCAACGAGCGCCACTACGGCGCGCTGCAGGGCAAGGACAAGGCCCAGACCCTCGCCGAGTTCGGCGAAGAGCAGTTCATGGAATGGCGCCGCAGCTACGACACCCCGCCGCCCCCGCTCTCCGACGACAGCGAGTTCTCGCAGGCACACGATCCCCGTTACGCGGACCTCGGCGACGCCCTCCCGCGCACCGAGTGCCTCAAGGACGTCCTCGTGCGTCTCCTGCCGTACTGGGAGTCCGACATCAAGGAAGACCTCAAGGCGGGCAAGACCGTCCTGGTCACCGCACACGGCAATTCCCTGCGCGCCCTCGTCAAGCACCTCGACGGCATCAGCGACGAAGACATCGCGGGCCTCAACATCCCCACGGGCATCCCGTTGGTCTATGACCTGGACGAGAACTTCCAGCCGATCAATCCGGGCGGAACCTACCTCGACCCCGAGGCTGCGGCAGAGTCCATCAAGGCTGTAGCTGCCCAAGGCAAGAAATAAGCTTTGAGAGAACGACGGCGGCCGGCCCACCTCGCAAGGTGGGCCTGCCGCCGTCGTTGTTTGTTAAACCTGGCTAGAAGCCTTCCGGCTGCCACTCACCGGTGACCAGGTAGGTCACCTTGCGGGCAACGGAGACGCCGTGGTCGGCGAAGCGCTCGAAGTAGCGGCTGGCGAGGGCCACATCCACCGTGGTGGCGGCAGTTTCGGCCCATGCGGGATCGGCGATCGCCCTGAAGACGCTCAGGTGCAGATCGTCCACCCGGATGTTGAGCTTGAGGATGTCCCGGGCAACTTCCAGGTCGCGTGACTCCAGGAGCAGGGTGACCTTCTGGACGATTTCGAGGTCGAGGCGGGCCATGTCCTTGAACGTTGCCGTCAGCTGCTCGGGGATGACCGTAGCCGGGTAGCGCAAACGGGCCAGCTGGGCCACGTGCCGGGCGAGGTCGCCCATGCGCTCGAGGGATGCGCTCATCCGCAGGGAACCGACAATCATCCGGAGATCGCTTGCAACGGGGCCCTGGAGGGCCAGGATATCGATGGCCCGTTCGTCGAGGCCGTTCTGCAGGAAATCGATCCGGGCATCGGCGGCAATGACATCCTGGGCGAGATCTACGTCGGCACCTTCGAATGCGGTGGTAGCGTTCTGGATCGCCTCAGTGACCAGTTTCGAGATCTCGATGAGGTCCTCACCGACCTGGATGAGCTCCTCCTGAAAAACCTTGCGCACGGTGGCGTCCTCTCCTTGGAAATCTCCTCCGCACCCTTCTGGCGGCGCGAAAATCATCACAGCTAACTACGGTCCAACTAGTAAGGGTGGCAGTGGTCAATGAACGATTGCGCACCTTTAGGTGAACGTTAGCTGAATCGGGGCCGTTTGGTGACCGTTCCATATTTTGCAGTGTTTTGAGCGCATAAGCTAGATCCGTGGATCCAGTGCTCATCGGTGTCATCGCAGGTCTAGTCGGCCTGTCGTGCGGCGTCTTTGGCGTGCTCGCGTTCAGGCTTAGCGAACGGCAGCGAAAGATTGTTGACCTGGACGTAACCGAGCCGCTGCTTCCGGAGGGAGCCGCGGAGGTGCTGTCCGTCGTCGGGCGCGCTTTCGTCGTGGTGGACGCGATCGACGGCGTGGTCCGGGCCAGTCCCGCGGCCTACGCATACGGCCTCGTGAGAGGCCACACCGTGGTGCACAAGCAGTTGCTGGACATGACCGCAAAGGTGCGGCGCGACGGCGTGATCCTGGAAAAGACTTTCGAGTTGCCCCGCGGTCCTCTGGGCAAGGGAACCATTGTGGTGCAGGTGCGGGCAGCCATGCTCGGATGGGAATATATCGTCCTGCTGGCCGATGACCGCACCGAAATCACCCGCACCGAAGAGATCCGGAACGACTTCGTCGCGAACGTCTCGCACGAACTCAAGACGCCTGTGGGCGCTATCTCCCTGCTTGCCGAGGCGCTCGAGGCAAGCCCGGACGACGAAGAAGCCGTGCGCCGCTTCGCCAAGCGCATGCACAAGGAATCCACACGACTCGCCGCGCTCGTGCAGGACATCATAGAGCTGTCCCGGCTGCAGGGCGCCAACGTGGCCCAGCAAGGGCACGCAGTGGATATCAATACGGTGATCGCCGAGGCCGTGGACCGGTCGCAGCTCCCGGCGGAGCTCAAGAACATCAAGATCGTGGTCGGCGGGCGCTCGGAAACAATGGTGTTCGGTGACCAGGACCTGTTGGTGACCGCACTACGGAACCTGATCGACAACGCCATCCGTTATTCGCCGGAGAACACCCGTGTGGGAGTGGGGGTCCGCGCCAAAGAGGGCGTGGTGGCCATTTCCGTCACAGACCAGGGCGAGGGTCTCAGTCCCGAAGACCAGGAACGCATTTTCGAACGCTTCTACCGCGTGGATGCGGCGAGGTCCCGGCAGACCGGGGGAACGGGTTTGGGCCTGAGTATCGTCAAGCACGTGGTGTCCAACCACGGCGGCGAGGTCACCGTCTGGTCCCAGCCCGGCCAAGGTTCTACTTTCACCATCCGCCTTCCGGAAATGGAAGGCCAGGAGGACGACGACGCCGGGGCGAAGCCCCGGAGCGTGATTCAATCGACGGGCGCTGTGCGCGCCCTAGAGCAAGGAGCTGGCGCTTGAGCAGGATTCTGATCGTGGAGGACGAAGAGTCGTTCAGCGACCCTCTGTCCTACCTATTGGGCAAGGAAGGCTTCGATGTCCAGGTTGTGGACAACGGGAGTGACGCCTTGGTGGAGTTCGACCGGAACGGGGCCGACCTGGTCCTGCTGGACCTCCAGCTCCCGGGGACTCCTGGCACTGAGGTTTGCCGGCAACTGCGCCAACGTTCCAGCGTCCCGGTCATCATGCTGACGGCCAAGGACTCGGAAATCGACAAGGTAGTAGGACTGGAGCTTGGCGCGGACGATTACGTCACCAAGCCGTACTCTTCCAGGGAACTCGTGGCACGCGTGCGTGCTGTGCTCCGCCGGCAAGGCGAGCCGGAAGAGCTCATCACATCCACCGTGCAGGCCGGCCCTGTGCGCATGGACATCGAGCGGCACGTAGTGAGCGTCAACGGCGAACAGGTGTCGCTTCCGCTGAAGGAATTCGAACTCCTTGAGATGCTCCTTCGCAATTCGGGCAGGGTGCTCACCCGCGGGCAGTTGATCGACCGCGTCTGGGGTTCGGACTACGTGGGCGATACGAAGACCCTGGACGTCCACGTGAAGCGCTTGCGCAGCAAGATCGAGCCGGACCCCTCCGTTCCCCGTTACCTCGTGACGGTTCGGGGCCTGGGCTACAAGTTCGAGCCGTAAGAAGCCACAGCAAAAGGAAGGGCTCCCCTCGGGAGCCCTTCCTTTTTGTCTTCGAGGATCCAGCGTGTTGCCGATCCGAGCGACGCCGGCCGCCTAGTGGCCGGTGGCGCTCGTGCTCGGCGTCGGGGTCGCGCTGCTGCCCGGAGTCGCGCTGCTGCTCGGGGTGGCGGAACCGCTGGCCGAGGGGCTCGGAGAAGCGGAAGCGGTGGGGAGGTACTTCGCGTATTCCTTCAAGGAAGCGTCCAGGACCGGGAATTGCACGGCGCGGGAATCGGAGCCGGTCTTGATGGTCACGGAAGCCATGGAACCAGGGACTCCGCCGCTCGTGCTCAGAACCGCGGCGTCCGTGGTCTCGTTGAGGTAGGTCTGCGACTTGGCCTTGACCGGAATGGTCGCCTGTGACCCGCCGGCACCACTGATGGTCAAGGTTGCATCGCTCGAGGAGGTGTTGAACACGGCACCAATGACGCGTCCCGGCTTGTTGGCATCCGTGGAGACGATGAGCATGTTGCGCAGCTGAAGCGGACCGAGGTCTTCCCTGACGCCGTCAGACGGAGAGTACTGCTCGTTGGTCTGCTGGGGATTGATATAGCCACAGCCGGTCACGGACAAGAGACCGATGCTGATGGCGGCCGCCGCCATCGCCAGTTTGCCGCGCTGGACACGGTTCATCGCAGTAATGCGCACGACACGTACTCCTCTAAGAGTCATTGGAACACTTTTCAGCCATAGCCTATCGGCAAACTAGCAGGAACAAGGATTCCGATCACCATTGTGGCGGCCCCCCAGAAGGAGTAGGGTCGTCCGGAACGCTGCGTCCAATGCACTTTTATGCCCTCCCGTCAAGAGGGTGCCGGAGGGTCGAAAAGGCCATTTTCCGCGTATTTACAGGGCTCAGGACCCCTTTCCGTGCCAATCGTATGCCTTAAGCGTGATAAACTGGTCTGCGGGAAAGGGGAAAGTCCACATGGTTTTTGAGGTCGGCGAGACAGTAGTTTACCCTCACCACGGTGCAGCAAAAATTGAAGAAATCAAGATGCGCACTATCAAGGGCGAAGAGAAAATGTATCTCAAGCTCAAGGTGGCTCAGGGTGATCTGACCATTGAAGTTCCAGCAGAAAACGTAGACCTTGTTGGGGTCCGCGACGTAGTGGGCAAGGAAGGCTTGGAGCACGTATTTGACGTTCTCCGTGCCGAGTTCACTGAAGAGCCCACCAACTGGTCCCGTCGCTACAAGGCAAACCTGGAGAAGCTTGCTTCCGGCGACGTCATCAAGGTTGCAGAGGTCGTCCGCGATCTTTGGCGCCGTGATCACGATCGCGGCCTTTCCGCAGGTGAAAAGCGAATGCTGGCCAAAGCCCGTCAGATTCTGATTTCAGAACTGGCACTGGCTGAGAAGACCGACGAAGAGAAGGCCGCAAGCGTTCTCGACGAAGTTCTGGCTTCCTAACAGAGATTCAAAGATTTGAACCCCGGTAGCAACCTGCTGCCGGGGTTTCCTTTTGCCCAAAAGGCCAACTACCTCGCAGTAGATGTCGTTCTGGGCGCCCAAAACGACACTTGCTGCCAGCTAGTTGGGCGGGTGGCCACCACGTAGGCTTGGGCGCATGACTACACCATCCCAGCGCGAGGCCACCGCCGTCGTCGTCGTTGCGGCAGGCTCCGGTGAACGGCTTGGCTACGGCATGCCCAAGGCAAAAGTGCCGTTGGGCGGCGAAACGATCCTCACCCATGCTCTTCGCGGCGTCGCGACGGCGGACGTTGCCCGCCAGATCTGCGTGGCCGTCCCCGCCGGGGACCTGGAGTTGCGCGAGCTGTGCGAGGAATTCCGGCAGGAACTGGGCGCTGACGGCCCGCTGATTACCGTCGTCGACGGCGGATCCACCCGTGCCGATTCGGTCCGCGCCGCCCTTGGGGCGGTCCTCGAAGGAACGCGCGCTGTGCTGGTTCACGACGCCGCGCGTGCGCTGACTCCCGAACGGGTCTTCCACCGGATTGCCGTGGCGCTCTCGTCCGGGGCCAAAGCGGTCATTCCTGCCATGCCGGTGGTGGATACCGTCAAGATGGTTGCGGAAACTGACGGTGACGACGCCGGAATCGCGCCGGAGATCGTCACCGGCACCGCCCCGCGCGAACAACTTCGTGCGGTGCAGACTCCGCAGGGATTCGACTTTGAGACCTTGTTGCGCGCCCACGCGGCGGCCGCGACGTTCGACGACGAGCAGTCGGCGGCAGTCACGGATGACGCCATGCTGGTCGAGCTCCTGGGCGTGCCGGTCCACGCGGTCCGCGGTGCCAGCCAGTCCCTGAAGATCACCACGCCGTTGGATCTCATCATTGCCGAAGGCCTGCTGGAGGGACCGCTCGGAGTCCGCTGGGTTGAAGGCTGATGGCAGGCTCGGAGACCGTGGCCATGATTCTGCCGCGCACAGGCATCGGGGTGGACGTTCACGCCTACGCACCTGACAACGATCCGCAGCCGCTATGGCTCGGCGGGCTGTTTTGGGAGGGGGAGCGTGGACTTTCCGGGCATTCCGACGGCGATTGCGTTGCCCATGCGGCTGCTGACGCGCTGTTCTCCGCTTGCGGCATTGGTGATCTCGGCACGCATTTTGGCACCGACCGTCCCGAATTCGCAGGTGCGTCCGGGGTGAAGTTGCTGGGGGAGGCGGCCAGGATTGTCCGGGCTGCCGGCTTTGAGATCGGGAACGTGGCAGTGCAGTTCGTTGCCAACAGGCCGAAGTTCGGGCCGCGGCGTGAGGAGTCGCAGCGTATCCTCAGCGCCGCCGCAGGAGCTTCCGTCAGCGTCACGGCAACCACCAGCGATGGCCTGGGTTTCACGGGACGGGGAGAGGGCATCTCCGCTGTCGCCACGGCCCTCGTCTACGCCGTGCCGGCAGCGCCCCAAAGCGATAGCGCCTAAATAGCGCCTGACCAGGGATAGATGGTGTGCAACGAAGCCAGAGGGTGCGCATCCGCTAATCTGGAGCGGTGACCCTGCGCTTTTACGACACTGCATCCGCCGAAGTCCGTGACTTCGTTCCCCTTGAAGCCGGCAAGGCCAGCGTCTACTACTGCGGTGCCACGGTGCAGGGGATGCCGCACGTGGGGCATGTCCGTTCCGCGATCGCCTTCGACCAGTTGACACGTTGGCTTGAATACCGGGGCCTGCGTGTCACTGTTGTCCGCAACGTCACGGACATCGACGACAAGATCCTCGCCAAGTCGGCGCAGTCGTTCGGGCCGGACTGGGCCGAGGAACCAACAGCCAAGGCCGAGGAAGAATGGTGGGCCCTGGCCTACCGCTACGAGCAGGAATTCGAGCAGGCCTACGACGTCCTGGGCGTTTCCCGCCCCACCTACGAGCCGCGCGCCACCGGCCACATCCCGGAGATGCACGCCCTCATTCAAAGGCTCATCGACCGCGGCCATGCCTACCCTGCGCTGGACGACTCCGGGGACGTCTACTTCGACGTCCGCTCCTGGAGCAAGTACGGCTCGCTGACCCGCCAGAACATCGACGACATGCAGGGAGCCGCCGACGTCGAGCCTCAATTCAGCAACAGGAAGCGCGACCCGCGCGACTTCGCGCTGTGGAAGGGCTACAAGGACGGGGAGCCGACGACGGCGAGCTGGGTTTCGCCGTGGGGAACGGGCCGGCCGGGTTGGCATCTTGAATGCTCCGCCATGGCTACGAAGTACTTGGGCCGGCAGTTCGACATCCACGGCGGCGGATTGGACCTCCGCTTCCCGCACCACGAGAACGAGATGGCACAATCGCAGGCCGCGGGTGACGGATTCGCCAATTTCTGGCTGCACAACGGCATGGTCACGTACGAGGGCGAAAAGATGTCCAAATCCGTGGGCAATACAGTGAGCCCCTCGGAAATGCTCGAGCTCGCCAGTCCGCGGGTTGTCCGGTACTACCTTGGCCAGGCGCAGTACCGCTCCATCCTGGACTACCGGCCCACTTCGCTCCAGGAGGCTGCGGCGGCAGTAGAGCGGATCTACGGCTTTGTTGCGAAGGCTTCCAAGAAGTTCGGTGGCGACTTCGCCGCGCACCCTGAGTCGAGCCCCGTTCCGGATGCCTTTGGTGCTGCCATGGATGACGACCTCAACGTCCCGCAGGCCCTCGGCGCGCTGCATGAGACTGTCCGCGCGGGGAACACCGCCCTGGCGTCCGGAGACGACGCCGGGGCCGAGCAGGCGCTCCGGGCCGTGCTGGCCATGACCACCGTGCTTGGACTGAACGACGTCCGCGGCGAAGTCCAGGAGAACTCCGAGACTGCCCAGGCCCTCGAGGTCCTCGTGGAAGCCCAGTTGCAGGCTCGCGCCGAAGCGCGGGTGAACAAGGATTGGGCGGCTTCCGACGCGATCCGCGACACTCTCGCCGCAGCCGGTATCGCCGTCGAGGATGGCGCCGATGGAGCCAGCTGGAGCCTCAAGAGGGACTGAGAAAGCGCCGTCGTCCCGATTTAAGTTGATTCAGTAGACTTGATTGCAGACGTACTCAACACAATCAAGGGTGGAATTCATGGCCAACAACGGTCGCCGGGCTGTCAAGAGCAAGAAGGGCCCCACCACCGGAACCGGTGGCCACGGTCGAAAGGCCCTCGAAGGCCGGGGTCCAACCCCCAAGGCTGAGGACCGCGAGTACCACAAGGCGTACAAGAGCAAGCAGCTTGCAGAGCGCTCCGCGGCCAAGCGCGCGGCCGGGGGCGCCAGCCGCTCCAACCCGGGCGCCCGCTCAGGCCCGAAGGGCCGCGCTACTGAGGAAGTCGTCACCGGACGCAACTCCGTGGTGGAGGCGCTTCGCGCCGGAATCCCCGCGAAGGCACTGCACGTTGCCATTCGGATCGAGATGGACGACCGCGTCAAGGAGTCGCTCAAGCTCGCTGCCGAACGCGGCATCCCGCTGCTGGAAACCGGTAAGCCCGAGCTGGACCGCATGACCGAAGACGCTGTCCACCAGGGCCTCGTACTGCAGATCCCGCCGTACGAATACCAGGATGCTTACGACCTCGCCGAAGAGACGGTCACAAAGTGGAAGAAGGGGTACATCCCCAACGCGCCCCTCTTCGTTGCGCTCGACGGCATCACCGACCCACGCAACCTAGGCGCGATCATCCGCTCCGTTTCCGCCTTCAGCGGTCACGGCGTGATTGTCCCGGAGCGTCGTTCCGTAGGCGTCACCGCTTCGGCTTGGAAGACCAGCGCCGGCGCGGCGGTCCGCGTTCCCGTGGCCCGCGCGGCCAACCTGAACAACGCGCTCAAGCAGTTCAAACAGATGGGCATCTTCGTGCTGGGCCTGGACGGCGACGGCGATGTCTCGCTGCCGGATCTCGCCCTGGCCACCGATCCCGTGTGCATTGTCGTGGGTTCCGAGGGCAAGGGCCTCAGCCGCCTGGTCCGCGAAAACTGCGACCAGATCATCTCCATCCCGATCGACTCCGCCATGGAATCGCTCAACGCCTCCATGGCCGTGGGTATCTCCTTGTACGAAGTCTCAAGGCAGCGCGCCACGAAGTAACCCTGCGGTGGGTGGCGGCACAGCCGCCGGCCAAATGCCGACGCTCGCTCACTTATTTGGTGTTTCCGACGGACGCTCGCTCACAGGGTGAGCGAGCGTCCGTCTATTTACCGCCAGATGTGAGCGAGCGTCAGTGTCTTTGGCGCCATATGTGAGCGAGCGTCAGTGTTCCTCGAGAAGCCGGGGCTAGAAGTCGCGGCGGTTCGCCAGGACCGGGAGCTTGACCCGCGCTTCCTTGACGACGGCGGCGTCCAGCTCTGCGAACAAGAGGCCGGGTTCGGCGTCGAGCTCTTCCAGCACGTTCCCAAAGGGAGACACGACGACCGAGTGCCCCACTCCGGTAGGCGCTGCACCCTTGGGTTCACGGCCTTGGCTCGCGGGATCGCCTTGGCCGCACGCCAGCACGAAGGTCGTGGTGTCGATCGCCCGGGCTCGCGCGAGCAGCTTCCACTGCTCCGCCTTCCCAGGCCCGGCACCCCAGGAAGCGGACACGATATTCACATCGGCGCCGCGGTCGGCATTGGCGGTGAAGAGGGCCGGGAAACGGATGTCGTAGCAGGTGGCCAGGCCAAAGGTGAGGCCTCCGGCGTCAAATGTCACCGGATCGGTGCCGGCGTCGACGGTATCCGATTCCGTAAAGCCGAAGGCATCGAAGAGGTGGATCTTGTCGTAGCTGGTGTCCACCCCGGGCCCGGTGGCGATCAGCGTGTTCCGGACTTTGCCGTTGCTGCTGCCGTCGGCGGCCAGCCCGGGGGTGAACATTCCGGCGACGATCACGATTCCTAGATCCTGGGCGATCTTCCGCACCTGGCTGGCCCATGGCCCGTCCAGGGGCTCAGCGATGTCCAGCAGGGAATTCCCGAACGCCCGCATGGTCGCTTCCGGAAATACTACGAGCTCGGCGCCGCCATCTTTTGCCCGGCGGGCGTAGCCTTCCAACAGGAGCAGGTTGTCTGCCAGCTCGCGGCCGCTGATGAGTTGAGCAAGGGCGATTCGCACAATTACCTCCACGTTGGTGTATAGCCAAAGTATGCAACGAGCGCGCTGAGGATACGAACTCGTCCGCGCGGGCGGGCGTATTCGGCGCAATCGACACAATCCGCTCAAACGACAGGTTTCACGAAAAGCGCAACGAACCGGGCGGTTCGACGTTTCAGCAGGTGAGCGGCTTGTTTGCGTCCGCAGGGGCCTCTGGCGTGGTTTCGACCGCCGGGCATGGGCACTGTCATATGGGCCGCGGGCAGGGGAGAATTGGCGTCAGAGACTAAACTCTCAACTAATGGTTATGCCGATTTTTGACACAGCATCTACAGTGGACGCCTCGCGGCCATCGCCGCTCGGGCTGAGTGTTCCGCTGCCTGGGAAATCCGACCGCGACACCCCCTCGCCGGACCGGGTCAACGTCGCTGTATGGGCCCCCGGACTCACTCGGGTCGAAATCGCCTACAAGGCCCCCGGCGACTCCTGGAAAGTCCACACGCTTCCCAAACTTGAGGACGGCGTGCACCACGGGATCGTGGACGGGCTGCCGCTCGGCACCCGGTACGGCTTCCGCGCAGCAGTCCACGAGGACGCGCTTCCACTGTCCGTTCCTGCCCCGGACTTTGACGCCGACGACGCCGAGCAGCTGTTGCTCGATCCCTACGGTCGGGCGGTCCACCAGCGGGGAGAACTACTGACTTCCGTGCGGATGGACTCGGCTTTTGATTGGGGCGACGACCGTCCGCTGCGCACGCCGTGGCGGGACACGATTGTCTATGAGGCTCACGTCCGCGGCCAAAGCATGCTGCATCCGGATATCCCGGAGCACCTTCGCGGCACCTACGCGGGCATGGCCCACCCCGCCATGATCGAACACTTCCACTCATTGGGAGTGACGGCCGTTCAATTGCTGCCCATCCACTTCCACGTGGACGAGCAGCACCTGCAGTACTTGGGCCTGACCAACTATTGGGGCTACAACACCGCAGCTTTCTTCGCCCCCCATTCGGACTACGCTACACAAGCCGCCCAGCAGGCCGGTCCGCACGCCGTCCAGGACGAATTCAAGGGCATGGTGAAGCTTCTGCATGCGGCGGGGATCGAAGTGATCCTCGACGTCGTCTACAACCACACGGCGGAAGGCGGGCCCGACGGCGACACCTTCAGCTTCAGGGGCCTGGGCGAGCAGTGGTACTACCGCCACGATGCCCACGGCCGCTACCTCGATACGACGGGCTGCGGCAACACCCTCAATTTTGCCGAACCCAGGGTAGTGGATCTGGCCATTGAATCGTTGCGTTATTGGGCGGAAGAATTCCACATCGATGGCTTCCGCTTCGACCTTGCCGTGACCCTATGCCGCAATGCCGGCAACGAGTTCGATCCCGAGCACCCTTTCCTGAAGCGCATCGCGGAAGATCCCGTGATCTCCAAGACCAAGCTCATTTCCGAACCATGGGATGTGGGCTACGGCGGCTGGCAGACCGGACGGTTCCCCAAGGGCTGGGTGGACTGGAACGATCACTTCCGCGACGGCGTGCGCCGCTTCTGGCTCTCTGACCGGGGCGCCGCCGACGCCGGGATGTCCGGCGGGAATGTTGGGGTCCTGGCGGACGCCTTGACTGGCTCCGCCCGGGTCTTTGAACCTTCGGGGCGCTCGAGGCTCGCCTCCCTCAACTTCATCACCGCCCACGACGGTTTCACGCTTGCCGACCTCGTGTCCTACGACCGCAAGCACAACGAAGCCAACGGCGAACAAAACCGCGACGGCCACGGCGACAACCGTAGTTACAACCACGGATTCGAAGGACGAACGGAGAACGAGAGGATTCTCGCGGCCCGTGCCCTTTCCAAACGGAACCTCATGACTACGTTGATGATCTCCATCGGCGTACCCATGATCACTGCCGGTGACGAGCTTGGGCGCACACAGCAGGGAAACAACAATGCCTATTGCCAGGACAACCCCCTGACGTGGATCGACTGGACCCAGACACCCGAATCGCATGACATGCTGCGGAGCACCAAACGGGTGATCCGGCTCCGCAAGGAGTTCTTGCAAGCGCAGGACGCAGGCTTCCCTGACAAGGGGACGGGCCTGGACTGGTTTGATGAGGAGGGCCAGCCCATGACGGCGGCCCGTTGGCACGATCCTTCCCTGCGTGTTGTGCAACTCTTGGTGAGCTCGGAAGGCGGCGCCCACCGCGGCTTGCTCGTGATCAACGGGAACAAGGATGACCAGAAGGTCGTCCTGCCGAAACTGGTCGCCGAATCAGGGGCCGGCAGCCGGATGTTCGAACTAAGGCTGACAACGTCCGAGCTCAATGACCGCAGGCAAGGAGCGCTCGTCGCGGCAGGCGAACGGGAAGTCGTCCAAGGCAACACCATCAACATCTACCGCACCTAGGAACCATGAAAATCTATTCGGCAGACACGTGGACACTGGAAGAACTACAGGAACAAGTGTCCGACGCCGGCCGCCGCACCGTGATGGTGCCGCCGGCGGCAAACAAGGAAGGCGTCCTGGAGGTGTTCGGCCAGGTGCTCGATTTCCCCGAGTACGACGGGGTGGACCTGGATGCGCTCAACGATTCACTCCACGATTTCGCAGACAGTGTGTCCGAGGACGAGCAATCACCCGTCACCCTGATTTGGCAGGTCCCGGCGGCCTACCGGACGGACCGGTCCTTCGGGTTGGTTTGCGAGATCCTCCAGGACGCCGAGTTCTACTCCGGGCGGGACCTCGCTGTGATAGCGGTCTTCCAGCAGTAGCTCGACTGGCCGGGCGGGCGATGCCCACCCAGCCGGTTTGCCACTACGCGTTGACGATCAGCCCCAGTTCGGCCTTGGAGGCCAGGGAGGGGTGCTTCGGGAAGACGCGGACGGTGTAGCCGAACGATCCGGAACGGTTGATCAGGATGGAACCGGTGAACAGGTGGCGCCCGTTGCCGAGGTCCTCGAACGAGCTCAGTTCGGCCACGGTGATGTCCTCCAACTCATCGCTTTCTTCAGCCCGCCCGTATGCCACCTCGACGCTGACGTCGTCCGGTGTCAGGGTGTGGAGGGCGATGTAGGCGTTGACCTGGAGGGTGTCGCCGATCTGGGGTTCCTCGGAGACGCCGATGGAATCGACGTGTTCCACGATCAGCTGCGGCCAGGCGTTGCGGACCTTGGTGGTCCAGGCCGCCAGCTCCTTCGCTTCCTTGAAGGAGCCAGCCACGGCACGCCGTCCTGACTCTGCTGCCGGGCGGTAGAGGGTGTTGACGTAGTCCTGGAGCATGCGGTCGGCCGAGACTGCCGGGCCGAGGTGGGCCAGGGTGTGCTTGATCATGGACACCCAGTGCGTCGGCACGGCTTCCGGGCCGGACTGCGAGGGCCCGGCCGCGCCGGCGTCCGCGGAGACCGTGGAGCCGTAGAA
>NZ_BAABKK010000025.1:0-30590 GCF_039543785.1 Arthrobacter gyeryongensis | reverse complement strand
AGGAGTTAAACCACCTTCTCCTCCAGAGGACTCACACCTCCAAGCAAATGCCCATGCCGGGCGTACACGAAAAAGGGAACCACCCGCGCGGGTGGTTCCCTTTCCTTTGGTGGAGCTGAGGGGACTCGAACCCCTGACCCCCTGCATGCCATGCAGGTGCGCTACCAGCTGCGCCACAGCCCCGAACTTTGCCCGCAGGGACTTACATCCCCGCCGGAGCAACTCGTCAATACTAAACCACAACAATGTGAGATAGGAAATCGGACGCTGCTGGCTTCAGGACAGATGAGGTGCGGTCGATTGCTCGGCCGCACCTCCCCCCATTACTGCCCTTCAGCCGTTGCCGCAAAACACAACGAGCCACTGCACTGAAGTGTAGAGACTGACCGGGCATTAAACAAACCGTTCAACCGGTTTATTACCGGGTGGACTCCCTCAGAGCGTGGTAAGCAGAAGAAAATTCACCTAGAACGCTGTTGAACGTCTCCGGTTCGCGCCCGGAAACCCGCCAAAGGCCTTCAGAGGAATACCAGTGATCCTTCGTCACCAAGTCAATCTGATGGCCACTGAATCCTGCGGCGCGCAAGGCCGAGCCGGCACGTTCGTCATCTCCCAGGAACTTCGGGTACTCCACACCGGATGCCCGGGCAACGCTCTGCAAAAGGAATGACACCCGGACAGGTTCCGGGTATGCGGCATGGAAAGCGTGCCCGGGTTGTCCGGGCGCCAGCGCAAGCCCGGAAAGCAGCCCTCCCAGAGCCTCCACACCGATAAGCGAAAGCAGCGCCGAACCATCACCCGGCCACCCTCCAGCCACTTTCATCAGTTTGAGCAGGCCCGGTACAAACCAGCGGTCTCCCGCGCCGAAAACGAGGTTGGGACGAACAACTTCGCCGCCGTAGCCGAGAATCAATTGTTCGGCGACGGCGCGGCTGGCGCTGGCCACCGAGGCCGGGTGATAGTCGGCTTCGGATTCAAGGATGCCGCGGTGAGGGCCCCTCCCATAAACACTGCAAGTACTGACATAGATCAGCCGGGCAACTCCGGCCTGCCGGCATTGCTCAACGACATGATCGGTGCCGGCCTCGTTGATCTCTTGGGCAAGGCGAGGCTCGGAGCCCACATAGGATGCGGCGTGGATGACAACATCCATACCGGCCAGGAAGGGAATCAGGCTCCCCGGGACGGAAATGTCGGCGGTCGCAATGGTAGCGTTATTGTTTCGTAGTCTTGCAGGCGGTTTTCGTGAGAGTGCCACGACGTGCGCCCTTCCGGATCCGGCAAGCGAGGCTACAACCCGGCTTCCAATGAAACCTGACGAACCCAGGACCAGGACCCGGGGCACATGGTCAACACATGTCGACATGGCCCCCGCCGATCCTCGGGTCCGTCGGTTTCATGTACTCAAGTATCCCGGACGCAGAAACCGGAGAGGTCTCCACGCGGATCATGCAGCAACGTGCCAAAGCCACCCGGACGGCAGTCATCGAGGGTGCAGCGTCGATCTTTGAAGAGGTCGGCTATGGGAATGCAAGCCTAAGCGATGTCACTGACCGCGCTTCGGTCACTAAAGGCGCGCTCTATTTCCATTTCAAGTCGAAGGAAGACCTGGCGCTGGCCGTCATCGCCGAACAGCACAACATTGTGCGTGTTGCCGGGGAGAAGATCGCCGCCGCCGGACTGCCTGCGCTGGAGACCATGATCGCCATGTGCCGGACATTCGGGCAGCAGCTACTTGACGAGCCAATCGTCAGGGCTGGCATCCGGCTGACATTTGAAGCTTCGGCGTTCAACGCAGACGTCAAGGGTCCCTACCAGGACTGGGTCACCACCATGGAGATGCTGACGCGCCAAGCTCAACTGGAGGGCGACGTGCGGCCCGAGGTTGATGCCGCAGACTTCGCACGGTATCTAGTTGCGTCGTTCACGGGCGTCCAGATGGTTTCCAACGTGCTGACCGAGCGGCGCGACGTTCTCAAACGGATTGACGACATGTGGGGTTTCATGATGCCGGCCATCGCGCCGATTCACCCGCAAGGCCCAGGGACTCCCTGAATCAACGCGGCGTTTTGACCCGAGCCAACAAGGACATCAGGGTCTGTTCTTCGTGCAGCAACCGGACCCTCATCACACCGTGGGGGCTAGGTGATTCGAGTTGCGTCACAGCAACGTCCACGGGATAGCTGAA
Organism: Arthrobacter gyeryongensis; assembly: GCF_039543785.1. Lineage (NCBI taxonomy): Bacteria > Bacillati > Actinomycetota > Actinomycetes > Micrococcales > Micrococcaceae > Arthrobacter > Arthrobacter gyeryongensis. The sequence continues at coordinate 28,402 of NZ_BAABKK010000025.1, read as the reverse complement.
CTCGACCAACTTCATGAATTCCGCCTCAAACAAGGCAAAATCGGCATCCGGCCGGGAACACGCTGCGCGGACAGCCTGCCTCGCAGCCTCCACCAAAAGCATTCCCGGTACGTGGTCAAGGGGATGATCAAAGAAAATCGGGTGGGTTGGATCAACCCGCAGCGGCCAGACGAACCGGCGTGAACTTTGCCCGAGCATCACGTTCCGCTGGGTGGCATGCCCGACGTCGGCACACGCCAGTAAGTCTTCGCCAGCGGCGGGCAACCCGGCAGGGACCGCCCCACGCAATCGCTCGTACGTCGCCGGATTCACAATGCGGGCCGCCGCCACCCCTTCCCCTACGGGAGCACCGTCAACAACGAACCTCGCAGACACAGCCAGGGCCGACAAGTGCCCTCCACTGAGCTTCATGTCCTTCACATCGAGTTCGACAGCAACTTGCGCGGGTACCAGGGGATCCAAGATTGCGGCTTCTACCGAGATGCTCATATGAGGCATGAGGAATTTATGGGTCAAGGGCACTCCGCACAAATGGGACAAGAAGATCACTGCCTGCCGCAACGTCTCAGCCATGATCGCCGAATCCGGCGAACCGTCCGGCGACCCATAAAAAACGTGCCATCGCGGCCATTGCGCTCCCGCAATGAACCGCCTGGAACCTGATTGAACGAAGTCAGTCAAGAAGACTTCCGAAACCGAGCGCTTATGAACGAGCTCCCGCTTGACGGAAGCCTCGAAGAGCGCTTCATCGCGCATTGGGTCCCCCACTCCTCCCAGGATCTGCCACACCAGCCAGCACTGCTGTTGCGTCCCCCATTAAACGACCAAATCTTATCGGCAAGCTGTGCCCATCGGATTATCGAGGTCGGCGAACTGTCCGGATTGACATACCTACTGGTCGGTTTGTAGTTTGACGATATGGAATTTGGCGACACAGGCAGTACGCCCAAGGGCGCGGCCACCCGGAATGAGATCCTTCGGGTTGCCGCGGACGTTTTTGCACGCAAGGGTTTCGAGCAGACCCGAATGGACGACATCATCCGGGAAGTCGGGCTCACGAAAGGTGCCATCTACTTCCACTTCTCCTCGAAAGCAACATTGGCCCAGGCCGTCGTGGACGAGCAAAAGGCACGTTGGCTGCGTCGCGTGCAAGAGGAAATTCTCAGCAAGAACAATCCGCTGGTGGAGTTGCGCAGTCTCGGAGAGTTCATGGTCAGAACAGTCCTGAGCGACTCTTCCGCGTGGGGCGTCGTGCACTTGGCCAATCAACTGGCTTCTGCGAATGAGCACCCCGGCGCTTCCTCTCCACTGGCCGCATGGGTGGACCTCGTGTCCGGCATCCTTCAACGGGGCCGCGCAAGCGGCGTCTTGACGTTTCCAGGGGATCCCGGCGACGCGGCAACGGTTATTGTGGCCGCATTCGATGGCTTGAAGTCGGTCACCGACGCCCTGGACCCCAAAGATCTCGATGCCTTCGGACGACGCGCGACGCTACTGTTGCAACTCCTCGAACAGCAGTTCGTCTCCAGCCAGTAACGCAGCAACCCACGAGTCAAAGACTTCAACACTCGGCCAAAAAACAAACCGCACAGTCCGTTTATTAGCACCAGTTTACTAGGAGTAGAAATGAATATTTCAGCCAAAACAGCCGTCATCACTGGAGCGTCCACCGGTATTGGTTCGGTCTTTGCCCGAAGGCTCGCTGCCGAGGGCGCACGCTTGATACTGGTTGCCCGCAGCCAGGACAAGCTGGAAGCGCTTGCGGGTGAACTCCGCGAGCAAGGCACCGAAGTGACTGTCCTCGCAATGGACTTGAGCCTGCCGGACTCCGCAAAAGAACTCCACCTCGCCACCGAATCCCTGGGACTCACAGTGGACATTCTGGTCAACAACGCGGGATTCGGAACACATGGACAAGTTCTCAACGCAGACGCCGATCGCTATGTCGAACAGATCCAGTTGAACTGCTCCACCTTGGTCGGTACCAGCACGCGTTACCTGCCCGGAATGGTTGAGCGCGGCTCGGGGGCCATTATCAACATCGCGAGTACGGCCGCATTCCAGCCGATACCCCACATGGCCGTCTACGGCGCGACGAAGGCCTTCGTGCTCTCGTTCACCCAGGCGCTGTGGGCCGAGACGCAAGGCACGGGAGTGAAGGTCCTCGCCGTTTGCCCGGGGGCTACGGACACGCCCTTCTTTGAAATCGCCGGCGAGGCTGCAGCCGCCGGATCGATGCGGACCCCGGAGCAGGTGGTGGACACCGCCATGTCCGCGATCCACGGGAACAAGCCGAGCGTCGTCGATGGCCGGCTCAACTCCTTTGTTGCCCGGGTGGCCGTCAAGCTCCTGCCGGAGAAGCTGGTGATTGCGGCCGCGGGTCGGGCCGTGCGCCCTGCCAACTAGTCCCCACCGCCACCTGACTCGCAAGTCCCCAACTAGTCCCCGCCGCCACCCTCGCCTCGCAAGCTCGGCCAGGGAACCCTGGCGGCGTGGGCCCAGCAGTAGGTGTCGTTATAGGCCCTAAAAACGACATCTACTGCGAGTCAGTTGGGCTGCCACACGACAACTGGCAGCCGTGCGCTCTAGGTTCCCTGGATGATTCGCCCGCAACCAAGACGAGCGTCGTCAACAGCGTGGGGGCCGGTGATGCCTTCTGTGCGGCGCTCGTCCTCGCACTCGCGTCGGGCCTGGATGAGGAAAGCAGCCTCGCGGCCGCCTGCGCGGTGGGGGCCGCCGCCGTCGGGAGCGAGCTTTCGCAACCGGGGTTCGAGCGGCTGGAACACTACCTGCCGAACTAGGAATCCGAGCTTGGGATCAGCCCGGTGCGCTGGACGCCGCCCGGCAGCAGCGAACCGCGGGCCGCACCTACCATGCCTTCCACGGCGCGGGCGAGGTGCGTACCGCGGTCGCTGACGCCGTCCCAGCGCACCAGGGCCTGGGCATTCAGTCCGTCCACCATGCCCAGGATCTGCCAGGCGACAGACGGAGCATCGAAGGTATCGAACTCACCGGCGTCGATCCCCGCTTCGACCACGCGCTGCACCACGGCCTGCCATGCATCCATCTGCTCACGGACGCAGGCTGCGAGCGCCTCGTTCCGACGCCCCAGGGTCCACGCCTCCACCCAGATTGCAGTGACATCGAGCCGGCTGACGTCCATGAGCGTTTCGAGGAGCATCCCGAGCTGTTCCAAGGGAGTCGGCTGCTTCTCCAGAAGGCCCGCAACCTCCTCGGTCTCCGCCGCCACGATGGTCGAAAAGATGCCCGCCACCAAGGCCTCCGCATTGGGCTGGTAATGCGCGACGAGGCCTGAGGCCACCCCTACCCGCGCTGCCACGTTGCGCAGCGTAATGGCGGAAAGCCCCTGCTCAAGCGCTATTTCCTTGGCGGCCTCGGCTATTTCGGCCGCGCGTTCGGCCGGCGTCTTCCGCGCAGCGCGTTTCTGTATCGTGCTTGACATCACACAACAGTCTAAAGTAGTTTTCTTGTTGTTGATCACGCGATCAATAAGAAATGACACTTCACAACACATTTCACCTCACAACACGGAGGAGACTTCCATGGCCTGGAGAATGCCAGCCGAAACCGCACCCCACGAGCGCACCTGGATGGCGTTCCCCCGCACTGGCCTGACCCTGGGTAGCGACGCCGCTTCGGCGGAAGAAGCGTACGCGGCCTGGACCGCCGTCGCCCACGCAGTGTCCGAGTTCGAGCCCGTCACCATGGTGGTGGACCCCAGCGAAGGGGACCGGGCCAGCCGCATGCTCGGCGCCGGAATCGAACAGCTTGAGGCTCCCCTTGACGAATTCTGGATGCGCGACGTCGGACCCACCTTCGTCGTCGACGACGAGCGTCCCGGCGTGCTCGGCGCAGTCGACTGGATCTTCAACGGCTGGGGCGCCCCGGCGTGGTCCGAATGGGAGAAGAGCGCCGGCATGGCCCGCTTCGTCACCGAAGGGTCCGGCGCTGAACTGGTCACTTCGCTGCTGGTCAACGAAGGCGGCGCCATCCACGTCGATGGTGAAGGCACCGTCCTCGTCACCGAAACCGTCCAGCTGGATCCACGCCGAAACCCCTACGCAGACAAGGCCCGCGTCGAAGCGGAACTGTCACGCACGTTGGGCACTACCCACACCGTGTGGGTACCGCGGGGCCTCACGCGTGACTACGAGGACCTCGGCACTCGCGGCCACATCGACATGGTGGCTACCCTTCCCTCCCCCGGCCGGGTCCTGCTGCACTCGCAGACCAACCCAGGTCACCCCGACTTCGAGGTCAGCCGCACCCTCCAGCGGTTTTTCGAGACCCAGCAGGACGCTGCAGGCAAGCCGTTCGAGATCACCCTGCTTCCCGCGCCTGAGACCCTCCGCGACGAGGAAGGCTTCGTCGATTGGAGCTACGTCAACCACCTCGTGGTCAACGGCGGCGTGATTGCGTGCGGCTATGGCGAAGAGCGGGCCGACGCCCTGGCCGCGGAAATCCTGGCCGAGGCCTACCCGGGCCGCCGCGTCGTCACCGTGGACGCCCGGCCGATCCTCGCCCGGGGCGGAGGAATCCACTGCATCACGCAACAGCAGCCCAAACTCACCAGCCAGGCCGCACGATGAGCCGCTTCGACGTCGTCGAGGCCTCTATTGCGCAGTTGCGTGCAGCATTGGAGGCCGGCGAAGTGACCAGCGAGGAACTCACCCAGGCGTACCTGGACCGCATCGACGCCTACGACCGCAACGGCATCACGCTGAACGCAATGGTGGTGATGAACCCCGAAGCGCTCGCAGATGCCCGGGCCTCCGACGAGCGCCGGGCACGCGGCACCACCCTCGGGCCCCTCGACGGCACTCCGTACACCGCCAAGGACAGCTACCTGGCCAAAGGGCTCACGGCTGCCGCCGGCTCCCCCGCGTTCGAAAACCTCATCGCGCAACGCGATGCCTTCACCATCGAACGCCTCCGCGCGGGGGGCGCCGTGCTCCTCGGCCTGACCAACATGCCGCCCATGGCCAACGGCGGCATGCAACGCGGGATCTATGGACGCGCCGAAAGCCCCTACAACGCCGATTTCCTCACCGCGGCTTTCGGTTCCGGATCCTCGAACGGCTCGGGAACCGCGACCGCGGCGAGCTTCGGAGCCTTCGGCCTGGGCGAGGAGACCTGGTCGAGTGGCCGCGCACCGGCGTCGAACAATGCCCTGTGCGCGTACACACCGTCGCGCGGGGTCATCTCTGTGCGCGGCAACTGGCCGCTGGTCCCCACTATGGACGTCGTAGTGCCCCACACCCGGTCCATGGCAGACCTGCTGGAACTGCTCGATGTCATCGTTGCCGACGACGCCCAAACCCGCGGCGACTTCTGGCGCGCGCAGCCGTGGGTCCAGATCCCGGCCGCGTCCCGGGTCCGTCCTGCTTCCTACCCGGCGCTCGCACCATCCGACGTCGACGGCGCCCGCTCGGCTTTGAAGGGCAAACGCTTCGGGGTGCCGCGCATGTACATCAACGCAGACCCCGACGCCGGCACCAGCGAAACTCCCGGCATCGGCGGACCCACCGGCCAACGAATCCAGACCCGCGATTCCGTGATGGAACTGTGGGAGGCAGCCCGGCGCGACCTCGAAGCCGCCGGAGCCGACGTCGTCTTGGTGGGTTTCCCCGTCGTCTCCAACTACGAAGGCGACCGCCCGGGCGCGCCCACCATCTCCACCCGCGGACTGGTCAGCCCGGAGTACCTGAAACGGGAAATCGTCGAGCTCTCGGCCTGGGCCTGGGACGACTTCCTCGCAGCCAACGGGGATCCGGCGCTCAAGGGCCTGGCCGACGTCGACGGCACGGCGATCTTCCCGCACCCGGAAGGCGCCCTCCCGGACTGCTATGACGGGTTCGACGACGACATCGCCGACTACCCGGCGCACATCCGCGCACACGCGGTTGCCTCCCTCACCGACATCCCGCACCTCGAAGAAGGCCTGCGCGGACTCGAAGCGACCCGGCGGGTGGACCTTGAGGAATGGATGGACGAACTCGGCCTGGATGCGGTCATCTTCCCCGCCGCCGCCGACGTCGGACCAGCCGACATGGACGTCAACGAATCCTCAGCCGACCTCGGCTGGCGCAACGGTGTCTGGGTAGCCAACGGCAACCTCGTCCCCCGGCACCTGGGGATCCCGACGGTCACCGTACCGATGGGAACCATGAGCGATATCGGCATGCCCGTCGGACTCACATTCGCCGGCCGCGCCTACGACGACACCGCACTGCTCGCACTGGCCGCGGCCTTTGAAGCAACAGGCGAGCGCCGCACCGCTCCCCCGCGGACACCGCGCCTCGACTAACGAATCAGGTGGACTCGTCGTCGAAAGGGGCCTTCTGCCCGGCCGCCAACCGCACAACCGGTCGGGCAGGAGGCTGGACCGGAGGCTGCGCCTGGGTTGGGACGACCGGCTCAGTGAGCGGCTCGTCCTCCAGGAGGGCTTCGCGGATAATGCGGCGAGGATCGTATTGGCGTGGATCCATCTTCTGCCAATCGATGTCCTCGAATTCCGGGCCGAGCTCCTGGCGAAGCTTTTCCTGCGCGCCGGAGGCCATGCGCCGCAGTTCGCGGATAAGCCGCCCCAGCTTCCTCGCATACTCCGGAAGCTTGGTCGGTCCAAGGACCAAAACGGCAATAATCAGGAGAAGGGCTACCTTCTCGACCGAAATATCGATCATGGCTCCATTCTAAATCCACCACCCGGTCGCTCCGGGCGGCACCGGGCTTAGGAGATCGCGTACAACGCTACGGCAAGTCCAGCTGCCATCAGCGCCTCGCGGACACCCTTCAATCGGGGCACGGCGTGCGATTTGCTCTCGGCCGGCATCGCGAACGTGCCCAACAGCCAACCCGTGGCGGCGAAGAGCATGAGGATCGCGCTCATGATGTCGGCAAGGATGATGCCCAGTTGGTGTCCTGGATGATCCCACACCGATCCAGCTCCACTCGACGCGGAGAGCAGCACCCAGCCTGCAAGGGCCGCCACCGCTGCGCCATAGATCGCCGACCATCGCCCTGTCCCAGTTGTCCACCCTTTCTCCCCTGTCCCGGGGCCTTGGTACACGATCCTGACCACGAACAAGAGGAAGACAAGGCCAATCGCCGCTCCCAGCTGGACCACACCAAGCGGAGCCCACCCGAGCCCTACCGCCGCCATTGCGGCGGCCAATATCCCGGCTGCGCCGGCGTCAATCCGGGCCGCGGCACTCTTGGCCCGGAAGATAGCTCCGAACCCCACCACGGCCGCTGCCCCGAAAAGCAGCACCAGAGCGCCTACAACAAACGAACCTCGGAACATATCCTGCCAATCCTCCTGCGCTTCCGGATGAAACCCACCCGCAGTCATATCAGTTCCGCATGGGAGAACCCTGCATGCTGCGAAGATCAGGGCTGGAACAGCAACAGGATCTCGCGGCGCCCTGCTACAGGCGTTGCACTGGTGAGGCCTAGTCCTAGGACCAGCAAGGCGTAAATCCACGGAAGTGACTTGCCGGCAAAATTCAGGCCTTGGCAGACGGCATCACATCCGGCCGCCTCCGTCACTCGAATGAATGGGAACCCGTTCGCCTGCAGTAGTCCGGATCAACTCGCGAAGCTCGCCCGCCGATACGTTCGCGCCGAATGCTGGGTTCCCCGGCTGCAAGGCCACGCCTGATGGCAGGCGACCCAAGAGGACTGGGTCGAAACCTAGCGCATCGATCAGTGCAGAGACGGCGATGACGTCGTCGTCTCCGTCCCCGGCCAATGCGATCGCCTTGCGGTCCAGCATCCCGGTTGGCCGACTCTCCTCTTCGAGATCGTGATATCCCATATGGTTCAGAGCTTTCACGACACGTGAATTGGAAAGGAAGTCCTGCACGATCTCGCTGGTGGAGATACCTGGGTCGTCGAGGTCGTCACGGATGCCGTCGGTTTCCCACCAGTAGTTCATCGCGTCAATCACGAGTTTTCCGCTCAGCTGTGCAACCGGAAGGGTCCGATACTTACCGAGGGGCAAGGCGAGGATGACGACGTCGGCCTCGAGGGCGGCGTTCTCGGGTCGGACTGCCACAGCTCCGGGAACGAGCACTTCGATGGTGAGGGCGATCTTATCCGGGTCTCCGGAGCCTGAGATCAGCACCCGGTAGCCTGCGGCGAGAGCCAGCCGGGCCAGCACAGTGCCAACTTTGCCGGCGCCGAGGATGCCGATGGTGCGGACCGGACTCCTCGTGCCGTTCACGGCCGCGCCCCCGTTCGGGACCCGGCCGAAGTCGAAGATGTGTCAGCGAGCATCTCGCGGACCAGTGGGATAACTCGAGTACCGTAAAGCTCCACGGCCCGCAGGCGGGCCGTCGCGGGCATGTGTCCGCCGGCAGTGTAGATGAGGTCGAACCGGCCGACGTCGAGAGCGCGGATCGCATCAGCCATCTTGGCGGCGACGGTCTCGGGCGAGCCGACATAAAGGGATCCGTGTTCCACATCGGCCTCGAACTCACCGCGCTGAAGGGGAGGCCAGCCGCGCAGCGCGCCAATGCGATCACGAATCACTTTGTAGCCCGGATAGAACAGTTCTTTTGCCGTCTCATCGGTATCAGCGATCAGTCCCGGAGAATGCATGCCCACCGGGAACGCGGTGGTGCCTAGCTGCTCGGTGGCACGGCGGTACAGGTCGACATACGGGGCGAAGCGGGCAGGGGCACCGCCGATGATGGCCAGCATGAGCCGGAACCCGTAGTTCGCAGTACGAATCACGGACTGCGGGGTGCCTCCGACGCCGACCCAGGTCCGCAGCCGACCCGAGTCCGTCTTAGGGAACACGTCTGCTTCGTGCAGTGGCGCACGTGTGGTGCCCGTCCACGTGACGGGCTTCTCGTCAAGGAGTTTGTGAAACAAGTCGATCTTCTCGTCGAAGAGGAGATCGTAGTCGCTGAGATCGTAGCCGAACAACGGGAACGACTCGGTAAACGATCCGCGTCCAAGGATCACTTCGGCACGGCCATTCGAGAGCGCGTCTACGGTCGCGAACCGCTGGAACACCCGTACTGGATCATCGGACGAGAGCACCGTTACACCAGACCCGAGGCGAATCCGGTCGGTTGCAGTGGCGATCCCGGCCAAGACCGTTTCCGGAGTTGAGATGGCGAACTCCGGGCGATGGTGCTCGCCTATGGCGATCGCGTCGATGCCGATATCGTCGGCGAGGATTGCTTCGGCCAAGGTGGCGCGAATCGCCTCGCCGTGGGTGACGATGTCACCGTGATGGTCGCGAGGCAGGTCCCCGAAGGTGTCAATGCCGAACTCGAGGTCGGTGAAGTCGTTCATAAGTTTCTCCCTTTTCAAATGCCGAGGTGGTCAGTTCACGAGTGGACGGCCTTGCCGCCCTTGACAATCCGCGCCGGTGTTCGGCCGGTGAGGTGCCAGTCGCCCGGATTCTCGGCGAGCAGCTCGCGGACACGCGGAGCAACCCTTTCGCCGAACAGGCGGATGCTGTGTTCGCGAGCCTGCCGGGGAAGGTGCAGCACGTCGTACTTGAGGTCGAAGCGGGACAGATGGTTCGCGCGCACGATCCCGGCGATCTTCTGCGCCACCGTCTCGGGAGATCCGACGTAGAGTGCGCCCGTGTCGACCTCTTCTGCGTATCGTTCGGCGGTCGGCGGGTAGAAGCCGCGTTCCCGGCTGACCTGTGTCACGACGGGCTGCCAATGCTTCCAGTGCACATTCTTCGCTTCTTCGTCGGTGTCGGCGACGAAGCCGAGGGAATGCTGCGCGATCGGCAGCTCGGGGCGTCCGAATGACGAGAGCGCCCGCAGGTAGAGCTCGGCGTGCCCGGCGAAGCGCTCGGGCCGTCCGCCAATGATGGCCATCATCAGCGGAAGTCCGTGCCGCGCCGCGCGGATCACGGAGTCGGGGCTGCCGCCAATTCCGATCCACGCCGGGATCCCGCCATCCGGCATCCGCGGATGCAGGCGAACGTTCTCGAGCGAGCTGCGATACTTCCCGGACCAGGTCACGCGATCCTCCCGCATAAGACGGAGGAACAGATCGAGCTTCTCCTCGAAGATCTCCTCGTAGTCGGCGATGTCGTAACCGAACAGCTGGAACGACTCGATCGCGGAGGCCCTGCCGAGGACGAGCTGCGTGCGGCCGCCGGAGATCCCGTCGACGGTCGCGAACTCCTGATACAGCCGCACCGGATCCTGCGTCGAGAGCACGGTCACCGAGGTGCCGAGGTGGATGCTGGAGGTAGCCTGTGCGGCGGCCGCCAACAGCACCGGAGTGGCCGAGTCGACCATGCCCTCCCGATAGTGCTCGCCCATGCTGAAAACGTCCAGACCGACAGCCTCTGCCAGCTGCGCCTCCTCGATGAGTAGACGCAGCGTCTCGGCATCCGACATCACGCGACCTGCGTCGGTTGAGATGTCGCCGAACGAATTCAGCCCGAACTCAAGATCATCGATCTGATCAACCATCACGTCCCCGGCCCTTCTCGTCGCCCCGGACCTTCCGGATTGACGTGTCAATACCCCGAACAACGCTATAGTTGACGTATCAATTCCCGGAGGTGAGATGGTCTACGCGAAGCACCGCACGATGCCGACTCCCGTGCAGTTGCGGATCTGGCGGGACTACATCGAGACGGCCGAGGCGCTGCGCACACGCCTCACGGGTCGCCTACAGAACGAGTCGTCCCTGTCGTCAGGGGACTACCAGGTGCTGCTCGCCCTCAGCGAGGCGGAACAGCACACGATCAGGTCATCAGAGCTCGCTGCCATGATCGGCTGGGAACGCAGCCGCCTGTCGCATCACCTGGGCCGCATGGAGAAGCGGCAGCTCATCCGACGGATCCCCTGCGCAGACGCCGTGCACGGCATCGATGTGATCGCCACCGATCCGGGACTGGAGCTATTCCGTGCCGGATCGGTCCCGCACCTGCGCGCCGTGAAGGAAATCTTCATCGACGCACTGTCCCCGGAGCAGCTCATACAGGTCGAGGACATCGCAATCGTCCTGCGCCGACATCTTGGCCTCGATTCCGAGGTCGGAACAAGGGAGTGAACATGAACGAGATGAATCAGGGCGATCAACCGCCTCAAAGCGAGTCTATTGCGATCCGCCAGTATCGCGCCCCCGGCATCGTAGTGACCTGGGAACCTGCCCGTTGCCGACACGCGGCCGAATGCATCCGAGGGCTTCCACAAGTGTTCAACCGTGACGTACGGCCGTGGATCGATACCAGCCGTGCCAGTGTTGACGAATTGGTCGAGGTGATCGACCGGTGCCCCAGCTACGCGCTGGGATACCACGCCGACGACGGCCGGATGCGGACACCGCCTGGGGAAGGCGACACCTCCGCCACATAGTCGTACGGGAAACCCTGCATGCTGCGAAGATCAGCGCTGGAACAGCACCGCAATGACTCCGGAGCGGACAATGATGGTGGCCCCGAGCGCAACGTAGACCGCAGGAATAACCAATTCTCCAGCCCGGCGGCAGAGCGCAGCTACGGTCGGGTGCACTGTCAGCCAGTAGCCGGCGGCGCACCACACTGCCACCATCGCCGCAAAAGTCAGACCCGTCACCACCGAAGAAGCCGGTGCCAGCGAGCGGAACAGCGGAATGTAGACGGAAATGTTGTCTCCACCGTTGGCTACTGTCACGGCGACAACCACGGGCACGGTCAGCGAGCGGGGCTTCGGTGGATCTCCGGACGGGCGGGCAATCCTGAGCAAGGCGTAACAGCCCAAAGCAAGCGGGACCAGACCGAGGAAACCCACCCACTCCACCGGGACGGGGTTGAGCGCCAATGCCGCTGCGGCCGCAACCCCGGTCAGTATTCCGATGCCGATGTATTGGCCTACCCAAATTCGCCAGAGTCTTGGCACCGGGCGCGTCCTGGCTGACAAGAAAAGGACGGACAAGACCAGAAGGTCATCAAGGTTTGTCGCCGCAAAGGCCCCGGCCGCTGTCAGTACGGTGCCGCCCAGATATTCCATCGTTGATGACACTACCGCCTGGAGACTCGAGCTTGCCCGGACCACTCCGGCTGGCGCCAGCGACCCGGCCGTGGCAGCATCGGACGATGACTGCAGATACCCGTCCGTACGTCGAGCCCGGGCAGCCGGAGCCTGCTGTTCCACTACTCGGCGGAGACTTGACGGAGGGGCTCGTCCGGGTCGGCGACACAGTGCGGCGCCCTGCAAGCGTCTCTTCGCGGAGGGTCCGCCGTCTCCTGGATTTCCTGCAATCGGCCGGATTCCAGGGAGCGCCCCGCTTCCTGGGCATCGACGAAAGCGGCAGGGACACCCTGGGTTTCGTCCCCGGGGACACCGCCGGCCGCCCCTGGCCGCGCTGGGTCGCCGACGAATCGAGCGCAATCAGCGTCGCGCGCCTGGTCCGGAGCTACGATGACGCCGTGCAGCCGCTGGGCGTACCCTCTTGGGCACGCGCGGGCGACGATGACGATCCGCAGGGGTGCCCTAGCTCGATCGCGGGACAGGCAACATTCCTCGCCCACATGGACATCACCCCGGAGAATGTCGTCTTCCAGGGCGGTACCGCCGTGGCCCTGATCGACTTCGATTTGGTGCGCCCGGCAACCCGCGCGGAAGAGGTCGCGAACCTGCTCCTCTGGTGGGGCGCCTGGATGCCCGCCACCGACCGCGATCCAGTCATACGGGAGGTCGACGCCGCCTCCCGGGCTGCCGTGCTTATGGACGCCTACGGCCTGGGTCCGGTTGATCGCGCCAAGGTAGTTGACGTGGCCCTGAACGCCGCCGAGCGCTCTTGGCATTTGATGCGGCGCAGGGCGCTTACCCAGGGCGGCGGGTGGAAACGGATGTGGGATGAAGGCGTCGGTGACAAGATTCTTCGCCGCCAAGCGTGGCTGGCCGAAAACGCCGCAGTGCTCCACGCCGCAATAACGTGAGCGGGCTTTAAGCTTCGTCGAGATGGTGCAGGAGAAAGGGGAGGGTCGCACGCATCGTCCGGAGATCGCCGTCGCTGGCTGCTTGCTCCCCAAGGTAGTCTCCGTGGTTCCCCGGCACGATCATCAGGCGGCTCCCCGGGATGGCCCGGACCATCTGCACACCGTGTTCGGGCTTGATCACATCACGGTCGCCAAGCAATACGAGAGTCGAAGCCGTGATGGAGCCCAATTGTTCGTCGGACCATCCCGGAAATGTCAGCATTCGTTGGCTGTCCAGGACAAAGAGTTTCTCAAGGTGCTGCGGGTCCGGATTGAGCTTGAGGTCTGCCTCCCGGTAGACCTCGGGCATGTCTGCGGAAGTGGCGTTTTGGAGTCCGTCCCAGAATCCTTCCACCATGCCATCGCGTGCGGCCATGGACGACGCGATGATCAACTTGCGCACCACCGCAGGATGTTCCATGGCCAAGGCGAGCGCGGTGTGGCCTCCGGCACTGAAGCCGAGCACATCCGCCTGCGGAACGTCCAGCTGACGAAGAACCGCCGCGACGTCCGCGGCTGAGTTTTCGGCAGTGAGGGGTCGATCGATCGGCGCCGTGTGGCCATGGCCTTCTTCTTCGACGGCGATGACTTGCCGCGTCCCGATCAACAGCGGGATGAGCTCCCGGAAGTTCGACTCGATCGTGGATCCGCCGCCATGGATCAATACCAGGGGCGCGCGGTCCGGCCGAGGTTGGCCATGAACCTCGTAATACATCCGCAGGGAGCCGTTGTGCGCGTAGCCATGTTCAAAGTCCACGCCCCCACCCTAACCGCCGGCTGTTGCCACTTCGCAAGAGCGTGGGGAACTCAACACGCCTCAACATTTCGCTTAATGAGAATGAGTATTGATAGCATCAGTACTCACAGCTGCTCCTATCAGAGAGTTCCCCATGCACCCTGCCCTCCTGGTTCAAGACTTGAGGGTGTCCCTCCGGGGGCGTGCCCTGATTGACGGAGTCAGCTTCGCTATTGACCCGGGTCAAAGACTGGCTCTTCTCGGAGCCTCGGGTTCGGGCAAGTCACTGACCGCGGCCGCCCTCCTCGGACAGCTTCCAGCCGCGATGAGTGCTTCAGGGCGGTTGCAGATCAACGGAGTGGACGTGCCGTTGTCCAACAGGCGAAGGCGTCGCGCCGGGATCACCGCAATCCATCAGGACCCGATGTCAGCGCTCAATCCCTTGGTACGCCTGGGCAGGCAGCTGGAGATCCCGCTACGGCATGCCGGCCATTCGGCCTCCATCGCACGGCAACAGGCACTTGAGCTGCTCGCGTCGGTGGGGATAGAAGAAGCCGAACGGACCATGGAGAGTTTCAGCGGCGAATTGTCGGGCGGTCAGCTGCAACGGGTCTGCATCGCCCTCGCCCTGGCCTGCCGTAGCGCCGTCCTGGTGGCGGATGAACCGACTACCGCACTGGACATGGTCAGCCAGGCCAAGGTCCTCAAGGCGTTGTCCTTGTATTCGGAATCGACCCCTTCCGAATCCGCGCATTCCGAATCCGGGCAATCTGCGTCCGCTGGCGCGATGTTGTTCATTACGCATGACCTCGCTGTCGCTGCCGCCTTTTGCCACCAGGCCCTTGTCCTGGGTTCCGGCCGGATCGTCGAGGAGGGATCGATGCAGTCGCTCGTGGAGGGGCCCAAGCACCAGTACACGAAGCAACTGGTGGAAGCCGCCCATGTCGGCACTGATTCCCTTCGCTCGGAAGCCACATCATGAATGCAGTATTGAGCGCCGGCAATCTGGGCCTCAGCTACCCGGGCAGGGGGCTCCTGAAGAAACGGTCATCCCGGCCGGCTCTGCAGGACGTTTCCCTCAGCATTGCCACTGGCGGCAGCATCGGCCTGGTGGGTGGCTCGGGCGCCGGAAAATCCACGCTCCTGCGGATCTTGCTTGCTTTGGAGAAGCCGGGTGCCGGAACCGTCGCGTTCAATAACACCCCGGTTGTGCCCGGCCCGGCCTCGTCCTTGAGATGGTACCGCCGCGCGGTGCAATACATCCCGCAGAATCCGGCGGCCAGCCTCAACCCCGGCATGAACGTGGAGCGCCTTCTCCTGGAACCCCTGAGGCAACTGCGCATTGACGGAGACCATCGCGGCATGATCCTAAATGCCCTGCAGCGGGTCGACCTCGATCCGCGCATGCTCGGGCGTCGTCCCTGGGAACTCTCCGGCGGGCAAAAGCAACGGGTGGCCATTGCCAGGGCATTGGTCCCCGCGCCGAGCATCCTCCTGGCAGACGAGCCGGTGAGCGGGCTCGATCCTCCCCTCAGGAACACGGTCTTGGACCTCATGGAACAGCTGGTCCAGCAGGACGGCCTTGGGCTCCTATTCGTCTCGCACGATCTGTCCGCCGTCGCCCGCCTGTGCTCCGAGACCATGGTTCTCTCCGGGGGACGCATCGTGGAACAAGGACCCACCGCGGCTGTGTATGCCAATCCACAGACCTTGGAAGCCAAGGAGCTCGTCACCTCCGCGGCACTCATTCACCGTTTCCTTCCAGCACCACTCCCGGCACCGCGCCCGTAACGACTCCACCGCGTCTAATCCACCCACACCCACGAAAGAAGGCACCAATCCATGGCGATTCCACGTCCAAAAGCAGTTGCCGCGATACTCCTCTCCTCCGCAATGGCCGCCTCCCTCAGCGCTTGCTTCGCCCAAGGCAACGCGTCACCGGCCAGCAGTGCTGACTCCCGAATCAAGGTAGCCATGTTGCAACCACCCCGTTCAGGACTCACTCCCCTGAGCGACGACGCCTTCAAGCTCTCACGGTGGAAGACCGCCGAGACGCTGATTGTCCTCGATCCCCTCGGCGATGCCCAGCCATCGCTATCAACAGCCTGGAAGCAACTGGACAGCAGGAACTGGCGTTTCGAACTCCGTGCAGGCGTGAAATTCCATGACGGAACGCTTCTCACAGCCGAGCAAGTGGCGGCATCGCTGACGGCGGCGGCCAACGCGAAGCCCAAGCCGAGAATCCTCGACGGCGTCCAGCTGAGCGTCCGGACGGACGGCGGGAACGCCGTCGTCGTCACCACCCAAACGGACGACCCGCTGGTTCCGCAGCGGCTCTCGAGCCCCCAGCTTTCGATCCTTGCCGCGTCCGCCTACAAGCCCGGCGGGGTCGTGCGCCCTATCAACGCCGGAACTGGCCCCTACGTCCTGGCGTCCGCGGACGGCACCAGCTCGGCAACACTCAACCGCTTCGCTGACTATTGGGGCGAGAAAGCGGCGAGCAGCGGCGTCGACGTCCAATACGTTCCCGACGGCACCGCACGCGCCGCCGCGTTGCGGACCGGAACTGCCGACGTCGTGGAGGCCATTCCCGTGGGCCAGGTCGCCCAGATCAAGTCAGAGCTGATTCACCAAGTCCCCATGCCCCGCACCAATACCCTCTACCTGAACACCAAGGCGGGCCCCTTCGCTGATCCGTCGGTCCGGGCAGCGGCACGCACCACGGTCGAACGGGCCACCATCGTTGACCGGGTCTACGAGGGACGTGCGGACATCGCCGAAGGCCTTCTGGGTCCGGCTCTCCCCTGGGCGGCCAAGGAACGGCAAAACTCCTCATACATTGAAACCCTGAAGAATCGGGCGGAAGCGGCACCCGCCAATGGCCGACGCATCAAGCTCGGCACCTTCACGGACCGGGCCGAGTTGCCCGAAGTCGCCGTGCAGCTTGAGCAGCAGCTCGAGGCCGCCGGCTTCATCGTGGAGCAGGAAGTCCGCGAGTACCAGCACATCGAGGCTGACGCGCTGGCCGGCAAGTTCGACGCCTTCATCCTGTCCCGGGCCACGGTCCTCGACTCCGGCGACCCTGTCGCCTACATGTTCAGTGACTTCTCCTGCAAAGGCTCCTTCAACATCTCCCAGTTCTGCGATCCGGACGTGGACAAAGCACTGAGCAAGGCCGCCGCCATCCCGGCAGGACCGGAACGCCGGGCGGCAATTGCCGCCGCCGAAGCACTGATCCTCGCGAAGGATGCGGCCGTGCCCCTGCTGCACGAACGAGTCATCCAGGGCGAATCAGCCAGGATCCACAACGTCGAACGCGATCCCCGCGAGCGCGCCCTGATCACCAGCAAGACAGGAATCGCCGGCTGATGCGGAGCCCTGCGTTCGTCAAAACCGCGGTTTCCCGGGCCGTGGCACTCTTCGCCATAGTTCTGCTGATAGGGCTCTTGCCATGGCTTTCGGGACAAAGCCCGGAGTACACCATCCTGAGGGCCCGTTACGCCGACCGGGAAGCGACTGATGAAACGCTGGGCATGATCCGCGCGGAGCTTGGACTCGATCGAGGACCGGTGCACATCTTCCTCGACTGGGCCGGGGGCCTTTTGCGCGGGGACATGGGAAATTCCTGGATTACCAACACGCCAGTCGGCCCCGGCACCCTGGAAACTCTCGGAGTCTCCGTCACCCTGATGGCCTGCGCGGTGGCCGTTGCGGCCGTGGTGGCCACCGCGCTGTGCGTTCCTTCCGTAACGCGCGGACTGGCCGGTAGCCCCGGGCGGGGTTCCGGCGTCGTAGCGGCGGCCATGACTGCGCTCCCCGAGTTCCTCCTCGCGGCGATGCTCCTTGTCGTCGGCGCGGTGTGGCTGGGCTGGTTCCCGCCGTATGGCTGGCAGGGCCTGGACCACGCGGTGTTGCCGGCACTCGCCCTCGGCCTGCCCGCCGGCGGGCTCATCGGGCGGCTGCTTTCCGACGCCATCAGCCTGGCGTTCGCCGAAAAATGGGTGGCCACGTGGGCCATGGCCGGAACCAGCCGCGCGAGGCTCACCGGCGCGGTGCTCCGCAGGGCCCTGCCATCGGTGATGGGCCAGATCGGGCTTGTCCTCATTGGCCTCACCGGCGGGGCGGTTGCAGTGGAGAAGGTCTTCGCGATTCCCGGTTTGGGCCGTGCGGTCCTGGGCGCGGCGAGCGCCCAGGACATACCCGCGCTGCAGGCAGGAGTGCTGGCCCTCCTCATGTTGGCCGTCGTGGCAGGTTCCCTCAGCGCCGCGGCCCGGTATCTTCTCATGGGAGCGGCGCTGCGCTCGGGGACAGTTCCGGTTCCGGACTCCCCGGGAAGACCACGACGGCGGGATGCCGCGGTTCCGCTCGTTGCTGCGGGAGCGTTGCTGCTCATCGTCGTCGCGGGCTTGCTTCGCGATCCATTCACCTCGAGCCATGCACGGCTTGCCGGCCCGGGTTTGGAGCTGCCCTTCGGGGCCGACGCGAGCGGACGGGACCTCCTTGCCCGGGTGGGGCATGGCGCCGTGTCCACGTTGGGAACTGCTTTGCTCGTGGTGCTGGCTTGCCTTGTGATCGGGATCGTCGTCGGGCTCTTCCCGCTCGCGGCGACCGGTCCCCTTGAAGTAGCCAACGCCGCTCCACCCATCCTGGCCGGCCTGATCGTTGCCGTGGTGACCGGGCCGTCTGCCGAAGGTGCGGCGATGGCAGTCACCCTGGTCAGTTGGGCACCCTTGGCAGCCCACACAGCGGCCTTGGCGCAGGAGGCCAGGGCGCAGTCCTACGTGAAAATTCTTCCGGTCCTGGGTGTGGGAAGGGTCCGGATCCTCTGGCGCTATATCCTCCCGGACATCCTTGGCCCGGTGTTCAGGCATTCAATGCTCCGGGTACCGGGGATCGCGCTCGCCTTGGCTGCTTTGGGATTCCTCGGCCTCGGCCCCCATCAGCCGTCGCCCGAGTGGGGCCTTATCCTTGCCGAGGGAATCAACTACGTGGAACGTGCCCCTTGGGCCGTTGCCGCCCCGGCGTCGGCGTTGATCCTCGCCTCGATCCTGGCCGTTTCGCTGTCGAGCGTGACGTGGTCGCGCTCGCAGGGAGATCCGGCCCCCGATTGACTCATTCGAATATATGTTCGAAAATTGAAGTATGTCATCCCGCCTGTCTTCCGCTTCGCCGGCTTCGCTGCGCGATGACTTGCAGGCGCAGATCCACCTCATGCAGGGCAAGCGCGGTAGCGAACGCTCCCTGCCCGTCCTCCCCTCACTCAGCAGGCTCCTCCCGGGCGGCCTGCGCCCGGGAGCGGCTTACTCCATACAGGGATCCATGTCGCTGGCAATGGCCTTGTTGGCAGGCCCGTCACGCAATGGCTCGTGGTGCGGGGTAGCCGGGCTGCCTGACTTCGGGGTCGAGGCGGCAGCAGGTTTCGGCATTGCGCTCGACCGGCTGGTGCTGGTGCCTGACCCCGGGACCAGCTGGACGCAGGTGATCGCTGCCATGGCGGACGTGCTCTCGGTGGTCCTTGCACGCGCTCCGGAAAGAGTCGCACCCGCCGAGGCTGCACGCTTGGGAGCCAGGCTCCGGGAACGGAGTTCCGTCCTCCTTGTCATGGGATCCTGGCCGCAGAGTGAAGCCGTCTTGCAAGTGAATGGATATGAGTGGGCGGGGCTCGGACAGGGCCATGGACATCTCGAAAAACAGGAGCTCGAACTCGAAGTCGCCTTGAGGGGCAGTTCCCGCAGGGCTTCCGTGGATCTTGCGGACAGCGGCCCGGTAGATCTGTCCCGCCACCGGATGGGAGCATGATGCTGTTTCAACTTGAAACCCCGGTGCGCGCGTTGGTGACATGGTTCCCGGATTGGCCCCTCGTCGCCGCCCGCTTGGCAGATGCCCTGCCGCCTGATGTGCCTGCAGCAGTCATAGGCAAAGGTGTCATAGCTGCTTGCTCCGCGGAAGCCCGGGCAGAGGGAGTAGTCCGGGGCTTGCGGCTAAGGGAAGCGCAGACCCGCTGCCCTGAGCTGGTGGTGTGTGCCGTTGATCCGGTGCGGGATGCGAGGGAATTCGAGCCCGTGGTCTCGTCACTCGAGGAACGGACTCCTGGCGTGGAAGTGCTTCGCCCCGGACTATGCGCTATCCGGGCCAAGGGTGCCGCCCGATATTACGGCGGAGAGGAAGCGGCCGCAGGTGCTGTGCTTGAATCTGCGGACGGCCTTGGTGTGGAGGCCCGTGTAGGGATCGCCGATTCAGTGTTTGCCGCCGAGCAAGCAGCCCGGAGCACCAGCGAACTCTCTGCCGTTCTTGTGCTCCCGCCGGGTTCTTCCCGGGATTTCCTGGCTCCATTTCCAGTGGAAGTACTGGGGCAGCCGAAGCTGGCTTCCTTGCTCAAACGCCTTGGAATCCTCACTTTGGGGAATTTCGCCAATCTTCCTGTCGCGGATGTCCAGGCCCGTTTCGGGGCTGCCGGAATCACGGCGCACTCCCTGGCAAGCGGCCAGGATCCCCGCAAAGTAATCCCCCGGACTCCCCCGCGGAAGCTGGATCAACGGGCGGACTTCGAACCCGGACTGGACCGGGTTGACCAACTCGCCTTCCAGCTCCGGGCCACGGCAGACGCCTTCGTGGCCGGGGTGCAGACTGAAGGCTTGGTCTGCACGGAGCTGAGGGTGCTGATCACTGACGATGCAGGGAGCCGCTCGGAGCGGACGTGGGGCCACCCCCGCCATTTCACGGCCAGCGACGTCGTGGACAGGGTGCGCTGGCAGCTTCAGTCACAGCCCCCTGCCCAAGCCAATAAAACAGTCGACGGCGGCATGGCTCGTGCCGGACTGTCGTCACCAGTCACGCGGGTCGAGTTCGTCCCCGTGCGGGTGGACTCCATCGCCCATCATGGGCGGGCGCTCTTTGGAGACGGAGCAGAGGAACAGATCCATCATGGACTCAGCCGGATCCAAAGCATGCTGGGGCATGAAGCCGTAGTAGTGCCTGCGATTTCCGGGGGTCGCTTGCTGGCCGAGCGGCGCCGTTTGGTCCCTTGGGGAGATGCCTTGCCCGCGGGATCGGCAGCCCTGGCCACCAGGCCGTGGCCCGGAAGGATTCCCGACCCGCAGCCCGCCACGGTGTTCGCTTCCCTTATCCCTGTCCTGCTGCTTGATGCGAACAAGGAAAAAGTCCGTACAGACCACCGTGGCGGATTGATTGCCCCGCCAATGTGGTTTTGTCCCGGCGGAGACCCTGCACGACGACGACTGGTAGCTCAGTGGGCCGGCCCTTGGCCGTTGCGGCAGAGATGGTGGGACGCCGAGCACCGCCTTGAAGCGGACCGGTTCCAGCTTGTGGACGGAAACGGAGAGGCCTGGCTTCTTCTCCTGGACGAGCAGAACTGGTGGGCAGAGGCCCGCTACGACTGAACACCAGACACTGAACTTTAGTCAGGAAGGCAAAGATGGCTTGGAACAACCCGTCAATCCCATGGTCGGAGTTCGAACGGACCCTCTCGGACCGGCGAGTGCCGGAGATCGGCAAGGCAAAAGGAGACGGCGGTGACAGCCCCGCCTGGTCGAGGAAACGCGGGCCTTACCGTCCTGTCCCCCTCGATCCCGCAAGGGTCGCATCGAGGGCGGATGCCGCCGTCGTGCCTTATGCCGAACTGCACGCGCATTCGCACTACAGCTTCCTGGACGGCGCCTCCTCACCCGAGAAATTGGTTGAGGAGGCGGTCCGGCTGGGTATCCATGCCCTCGCACTGACCGATCACGACGGCTTCTACGGGATCGTGCGAATGGCGGAGGCCGCAGAAGCCTATGAGCTAAAGACCGTGTTCGGCGCTGAGCTGTCGCTCGGGCTCAGCAAACCCCAGCAAGGGGAAGCCGACCCCGAAGGTGACCATTTGCTCGTCCTCGCCCGCAAGGAAGAGGGCTACCACCGCTTGGCAGGGGCGATGACGTCCGCCCATCTGGCGGCCGATGCGGAGAAGGGCCATCCCATCTACGACCTCGATGAGCTGGCGCATTCCCTAAGGGACCACTGCCTGGTGCTGACCGGATGCCGCAAAGGCTCCGTCCGGAGGGCCCTCATGAGCGAAGGCGAGCGAGCCGCTGCCTTTGAGGTGGATGCGTTGATTGAGAGATTCGGGCGGGAAAACGTGGTGGTGGAGCTGTTCGATCACGGGAATCCCCTCGACAGCAGCCACAACGACGCCCTTGTCCGTATTGCCGGGCGGGCGGGGATACCTTTCATCGCTAGCAACGCCGTACATTATGCGTCCCCCGAGGGATACCCGCTGGCAACGGCTATGGCGGCTGTCCGGGCACGCCGCAGCCTGGAGGAACTGGACGGGTGGCTGCCCGCAAGCAGCGGCGCCCATCTGCGGAGCGGTTCCGAGATGGCAGCACGGTTCGCCCACTACCCCGGCGCGGTCGAACGGACTGTCGAGATCGCTGACGAGCTTGCGTTCCAGTTACGGGCAGCCCGCCCGAAGCTCCCCAAGCTTGATGTTCCTGCCGGGCACAGCCTTATCACCTGGCTCCGGCAACTTGTTGAAGAAGGTGTCAGGGACAAATACCCGGATGCCGACGACCGGGTCCATGGCCGGATCGAACAGGAACTCGCAGTGATCGAGGCGAAGAACTTCCCCGGCTATTTCCTGATTGTGCACGACATCGTGCAGTTTGCCCGTTCCCGCGGCATCCTCTGCCAAGGCCGGGGTTCTGCGGCGAACTCGGCCGTCTGCTACGCGCTGGGGATCACCGCCGTCGACAGTATCTTCTACAACCTTCCGTTCGAGCGTTTCCTCTCCAGCCTCCGCGAGGAAGAACCGGACATCGACGTCGATTTCGACTCGGACCGGCGGGAAGAAGTCATCCAATACGTCTACCGCAAATACGGACGGTTCAACGCGGCCCAAGTAGCGAATGTCATCAGTTACAGGCCGAAGAACGCCGTCCGGGACATCGCCAAAGCACTCGGCTACAGCCAAGGCCAGCAGGACGCGTGGTCCAAGCGGCTCGATCACTGGGGCGATCTCAGTGACGGCAAGACCAATAACATCCCGGCCCCGGTCCTGGAACTTGCTGACCAGATACTGGGCTTCCCCCGGCACCTGGGCATCCACTCCGGCGGCATGGTCCTCACCGAACGGCCCGTTGGCGAGGTAGTACCCATCGAACGGGCCCGGATGGAAAACCGCACGGTCCTGCAATGGGACAAGGACGATTGCGAATGGATGGGCCTGGTCAAGTTCGACCTTCTCGGCCTGGGCATGCTCGCCGCCCTGCAGTATTCCTTCGATTTGATCGACAAGCATTTCGGGGAGCGGTGGACAATCGAGACCATCCCGCGGGAAGAACCGGCCGTCTACGACATGCTCTGCCGGGCCGACTCGATCGGGGTCTTCCAAGTGGAATCACGTGCCCAGATCAGCACTCTGCCGCGGCTGAAACCGAGGAAATTCTACGATCTGGTGGTCGAAATCGCGCTGATCCGCCCGGGTCCCGTCCAAGGCGGCGCCGTCCACCCGTACATCCGACGCCGCGCAGGCACGGAGAAAGTCACGTATCTTCATCCGTTGCTGGAGCCCGTGCTGAAGCGGACCCTGGGTGTGCCCTTGTTCCAGGAGCAGCTGATGCAGATGGCAGTTGCCGTGGGTGGCTGCACTGCCGAGGATGCGGACCTGCTCCGCCGCGCGATGGGCTCCAAGCGGGGCCGGGAGAAGATCGAGTCTCTGGAGGCCAAGCTCTACGCGGGGATGGCGGCCAACGGGATTAGCAAAGACGACGCCGACGCCATCTACGGCAAGATCCAGGCCTTTGCGAACTTCGGTTTCGCAGAGTCCCACTCCTTGAGCTTCGCGGTGTTGGTCTATGCAAGCTCGTGGCTGAAGCTGCACTATCCCGGCGCGTTCCTCGCGTCCCTGCTCCGGGCACAACCCATGGGCTTTTACTCCCCGCAAACCCTCGTGGCGGATGCCCGCAGGCACGGGGTCCAGGTGTTGCGTCCTGACGTACTGCATTCCCTTGCCGAGGCCACCCTTGAAGTGCTCGACGAGGCGACAAGGGCGGAGGCGGGCCAGGTGGGCGGAATGGATTCCTGCCTGGACTTCCACCAGCCGGTGATCGGCCTCTTCCAGCAGGATCGACCACGCGAGGACCACCTGCACCGGCGGGATGGCTCACACGCTGTGCGTCTGGGGCTCGACGGCGTGACGTCCATCGGCGCCGAGGTGGCGAAGCGGATCGTCACCGAGCGTGAGGAGCATGGCGCCTACAAGGACATGGCGGATCTGTCCCGCCGTGCGAATCTCAGCGCGGACCAGTTGGAGGCACTCGCGTCAGCTGGGGCCTTGGATTCGCTGGGGATGAACCGCCGCGAAGCACTGTGGCAGGCCGGCGATGCCGCGCTCGAGCGCGAAGGACAATTGCCGGGGACCCATGTCGCCGTCCAGCCGCCGCTGCTGCCCGAGCTCTCCCCCCTGGAAAATGTTGCCTACGACATGTGGGCCACAGGAATCAGTACCGATGACCATCCGATGCGCCATGCCCGCGGAGCCCTGGATTCCAGAGGGGTGCTGCAGGTGGACCGGCTCTCCCAGGTCGAGTCCGGCACGCGTGTTGAAGTGGCCGGCGTCGTGACCCACCGCCAACGCCCCCAGACCGCGCAAGGGATCACCTTCGTCAATCTGGAGGACGAGAGCGGCATCCTCAACGTCATCTGCAGCGTCGGCCTCTGGAAGAGGCATCGCCGCGTCGCCCGGGAATCATCCGCGCTGATCGTCCGGGGGTTCCTTGAACGATCGCCGGAAGGAGTCACCAATCTCGTTGCGGACAAGCTGGAATCCCTGGTCCTGACAGTGAAGTCCAACTCCCGCGATTTCAGGTAGCCAAAAACCAGGCCCGGGCCGGGTTGGTCACTTCCGGAGCATCCCGGAACTGATCGGGCTGCGCCGCCCAGCCCACGCCGTTCGCGATCACCCTCTGAATCTGCGGCTGGTGGTAGACGGGGTACTCCTGGTCGCCGGGGCTGAAGTAGAAGATCCGCCCCTTGCCGCGGGAGAACGTCACGCCGGAGCGGAACACCTCGCCGCCTTCGAAAGAGCTGATGAAGATCAGGTCGTCCGGCTCCGGGATGTCGAAGAGTTCGCCGTACATCTCCTGTTTGGGGATCAGGATGGGGCTCTCGACGCCGGCCGCGATCGGATGCGATGGCTTGACCGTCCACACGAGCTCGCGTTCGCCGTCGTTGCGCCACTTGAGCGAACACGTGGTGCCCAGCAGCCGGGTGAAGATCTTCGCGAAATGCCCAGAGTGCAGCACCACGAGCCCCATCCCGCCCAGGACGTGCCGCTGGACGCGTTCCACTACTTCATCGCTCACTTCGTGGTGCGCGATGTGCCCCCACCAGAGCACGACGTCCGTGGCGGCAAGGGTTTCCTCGTCCAGCCCGTGTTCCGGATCGGCGAGCGTCGCCGTCGTGATTTCTGCATCCGGATAGAAGCTCCGCAAGCCCGCCGCGATGGCACCGTGGATGCCGTCCGGGTACATTTCTGCCATGGTGTCCGGTTTGTTGCGGGCCTCGTGGACCGCTTCGTTCCAGACGACGATCTTCAGTTTCTTGTCGGTCACCAGAGCACCACTTCGCGTTGTTCGAGGGCGGACTTGTAGCAAGCATCAAGGATGAGGGCCCGGCTCAGGGCTAGCGATCCGTCGTGTTGTCCCCAGACGGTCTCCCCGCCGCGGACGGCGGCGACGAAGTCGTCGACGACGGCCTGGTGGGCAAGGCCTGGAATCGCTTCGGGCTCGTAGTCGGCGTTTTCGCCCTCTTTATCCGTGAAGATCCTCAGGCTGCCGACCGGTTGCAGCGGCGCCCCGACGGCACGCAGTTCGGCACCGCCGTCGGTCCCGTAGACAGTGAAGTCCAGCAGGTCGTCCACCTCGCGGTAGCTCGCCCAGCCCGCTTCGAGGATCAGGGTGCCGCCGCCTTCGAGCCGGATGAAGGCAGTGGCGAAGTCCTCCACTTCGAACTTGTGGCTCACGGGCCCCGCGGTGTACCGGGCGTTGCCCCCACGGCCCTGCGGCCCCAGCTCCGAGTGGGTCTGCGCCGAGACGGACAGGACCTTGGGCTCGCCCAAAAGGTGGAGCGAGTAGTCCAGCACGTGGACTCCGATGTCAGCAAGCGGACCGCCGCCGGCCAGTTCCGGATTGGTGAACCAGCTGCCCAGGGTCGGGATGCCGGCGCGGCGGAGCCAGGAACCCTTGGCGTAGTACGGACGTCCGAGTCCGCCGTCGTCGATGATGCTCTTGAGTTTTTGAATGTCGCCACGGCGGCGGTGGTTGAACGCAACATCCAGGACGCGGCCCGCCTTCCGGGCTGCCTCGACCATGGCGCGTCCTTCGTCGCCGTTGCGTGCCAGTGGCTTTTCGCTCAGCACGTGCAGTCCACGCTCCAGGGCCGCTATGGAAATCGGAGCGTGCAGAAAGGTGGGAACGGCGACGCTGATCGCATCCATACCTTCCAGCCCGATCATGTCTTCCCAGCGTGCGAAAGCATGCGGAATGCCGTACTCCTGCTTCATCTGGGCGAGGAGGTCTTCTTCCATCCCGGCGACGGCGACGATATCCACGCCTTCGATGGCGCTGTAAGCCTTAAGGTGCTGTTGGCCAGCCCATCCGATGCCCACAACGCCCACTTTGAGGCGTGCTGACGTTGCTTGTTGCTGAATGCCCACGGTATTCCTGTCTTTTCACGTATTCCGGGTTGGGGCCAATAAATACGCTTTCATGGGTCTCCGAACAGCGTCAATCAGTTAAGCGCTTCGACTTTTCGCCGTTTCCGGATTGGGGCATGCCACGAGCCGTCATGGAGCGGCATGCGCCCTAGACTGAGGGGCGGAAAAGGAGTCGCCATGGCCAAGAAACCGACAATCTACGACGTCGCCGAGCGCGCCGCCGTCTCGATTGCAACGGTATCGCTCTCCTTCACCCAGCCGCACCGGGTGCGCGAATCCACCAGGACACTGGTGATGGAGGCTGCGCACAAACTCGGTTACCTTCCAAGTGCCAGCGCAAGGGGCCTGGCCCGGGGAAAAACGGGAGCAATCGGACTTTTCTCCTACGACTACTTCAACCGCGCAGGCGCCGGCGCGGCCCGCGTCCACGGCGACGCGGACGCTCTCCTACCCCGTGATCTGTTCTCCGACGACGCCAACGGGGAGTTTCGCCTCTTCCCGCTGTATCACGACGAGGTGCAGCGCGGCGTCGAAATGGAATGCCGCAGACGGGGCTTCGTTCTCATGGTCGGCGAGGGTGGTGGCGGCAGATCCGAGGCCGACATCAACGACATTGCCGGCCGTGTGGACGGCTTGGCGGTGTTCCCCAATACTTTTCCGGTCGAGGTCCTGCGGCGGATCGCCGAACGGATTCCGGTAGTCGAGCTTGCCGATCCGCCGGAGGAGACCGGGCTGAACCGCGTCTCAGTGGAGAACACCGAAGGCATGCGGGTCCTCACCAACCACTTGATCCAGCACCACGGACACCGCGCCATCACCTTTGTGGGCCCGTCTGGCTCGCCGGACCGCGAGCAGCGCTTCGCCGGATATCTCTTGGCCATGGCAGAGGCGGGATTGGACACCCAAACGCTGCCGGCACCGGGGCGGGACGCGAACGGCACGTTGGGCTCCGGGGTGGACCTCGCTGCTGACTCGGACGCAACGATCCACCGACTGTCATCCGGCGCCGCACTTCCTGATGCACTTGTCTGTTCGGTCGATGCCGAGGCACTCCTGTATCTGGACGCCCTGGAACGGGCCGGAGTGGAAGTGCCGGGACAGATTGCGGTCACGGGTTTCGATGGATTGGCGGCGGGCCGGGTCAATCGCCCCACGCTCACCACCGTCCGACAGCCCATGATCGCCCTGGGGCGCGCTGCCGCCAGCATCCTCATCCACCAGATCGCCAATCCCGGATCCGAGCCGGTGGCCAAAGAGCTGCCCGTGGAGCTTGTAGTGCGGGAAAGCTGCGGCTGCGGCTGACTAAGCCGCTACAGCTGGGCGAAAATCCCTTTAACGGAACGCGCCCCCGCTGCTCGACCGGCAGCGGGGGCGCGCATTCTTAGGCGTTCGCGATCAGCCCCAGTTCGGCCTTCGAGGCCAGGGAGGGGTGCTTCGGGAAGACCCGGACGGTGTAGCCGAAGGATCCGGAGCGGTTGATCAGGATGGACCCGGTGAACAGGTGGCGCCCGTTGCCGAGGTCCTCCGTTTCGGTCAGCTCGACCAAAGCGACATCCTCCAACTCGTCTCCGTCCTGGGCCCGACCATACGCCACCTCAACCGACACGTCCTCGGGCGTGAGTTCGTGGAGGGCAATGTAGGCGTTGACCTGGAGGGTGTCCCCGATCTGGGGTTCCTCGGAGACGCCGATGGAATCGACGTGTTCCACCGTCAGCTGCGGCCAGGCGTTGCGGACCTTGGTGGTCCAGGCCGCCAGCTCCTTCGCTTCCTTGAACGACGCCGTTCCCGCTTGCCTGCCGGCCACAGCTGCCGGGCGGTAGAGGGTGTTGACGTAGTCGTGCAGCATGCGGTCGGCCGAGACTGCCGGGCCGAGGTGGGCCAGGGTGTGCTTGATCATGGACACCCAGTGCGTCGGGACGGCTTCCGGGCCGGACTGCGAGGGCCCGGCCGCGCCGGCGTCCGCGGAGACCGTGGAGCCGTAGAA